>CAXYYW010000042.1:0-6377 GCA_964293235.1 uncultured bacterium
ACAACAGCATGGCGAACACCATAGAAAGTATGTTGAGAGTCGACATGATGCTACCAGGCAGTGATTCGAGAACGGCACTACAGTCCATCTGGGCTATGCTCGTCGGCATAGCGAACCTATTACTTGTCGTAGCGTTTCTTATTGTTATATTCTCGCAAGCAACGTCCATAGGCCTTAGTGCATACGGCATAAAGAAGATGCTGCCGCGCATAATAGCCGCAGCAATACTCATAAACCTGTCGTTCTTCGTATGCGGAGTTCTAGTAGACATATTTAACATAGCAGGGGGTGCCGTAAAGCAGATCATAAGCGTGGGGATAGTGAGCATTCCCGACGCCTCGGGTGCGGTCAGCACAAGCAACCTAGGCGTTGAAATTGGTTCATGGATAATTGGCTTGAGTGCTGCCGCCGTCGCCTTAACTGCCCTAGCATTACTTAACCTCATAGCATTTGTGCTCCCAGTTATTGCAACAGGAACACTTGCGACGCTTGGCTTTTTCGTCGCCATAGCCTTGCGCCAAGTCCTCATAGTTCTGCTTATAGTCGTCTCGCCCATAGCGATCGCTGCAATGATATTGCCAAATACTGAGTCGATGTTTAAAAAATGGATGTCTGGGTTTATCAAATTGCTCGCCTTGTACCCCATAGTTATAGCCATCATGTATGGGTGTACCCTGGTCGCAAAAATAATTTTGTCAGGAACATGAAAATATGGATCCAAATGTAAAAATCATCATGGCCTACGCCATTATCGCTATCGGACCAATAGCGGGTAGCTACCTGGTCGTCAAAAACTCTAGTAAGCTCACCGGTGCCCTTATGGGGGGGTTTAACAAAGTAGGGCGGGGCTTGTCGAAGGCGGCAGGGAAATTCGCGCAGACGCAATTCAAGAGGGGTAAGTTTGGCCAAGCATGGGCGAACCGTAATGCTGTTCTCGATGATGCGGCAAGACGACGATCTATAAAAGATTTGGAAGGTGGAGGATGGCGCTCACGCCTGACGGGAGTTGGCCTTAGCCCGGAAGCCCAACAAGTCCGCAGTACTTACCTGGCGGATGCTAAAAAGCAACTAGATGAACGAGAGGTCGCCGGACACTCATCGAATCTCACAAAACAAGCTGCATCCATGTTAGCCTCTGGATATGTTAGAGAGGGAAATGAGTGGGTCTCAAGAGATGAAAATGGGACCATTCGGAAGGACGATAATGGGACAGAACTACGCGTGAATCATGGCGCTCTTGATGTTGGAACTCAAGGAGCTCTGGACTATGCTATGAAAAATAACCTTGTGGGTAGTAAAAATGGCTCTAGGGCAATTGCAAAGTCACTCGTCGACACAGGTGAAGCTCGTATGGAACATGTGGAGCGACTTGCTAGTGCTATTAAAGATGATGGAGAGCGGGTATCATTTGTCGAAAACACTCGAGCTGCCGCACAAAGCGCCGGCCTAGATCAACTCAAATACATGGGTGTTGATGCCAACGGGAATGTTGACTTTGCGGGCGTCACCCATGGAGCTGATTATAAAGCACCAGACCCTAACGATAAGACAGCAGTTGCCGCAGCGGATGTCGCTGCAAAAGAAACCGTCGCAAAGAAAATGAGCACGTCAAAGCTCTCAGGAATTAATAAATATGCATTTGACGAAACAGACAAGACGGTGGTTAAAACTCTCAGCGAACAGATTCTTGCTATTGAAAAAAATAGTCCCGATAGATTCAAGACTGAGCTAGCCGGAATGGGTGCAGATGGTGTTACTAAAATGGCAAAAATGATCTACCGTTCGGGATCATCAGCATTCGCCAGCCCACAAGATGCTATCGACCACTATGCAGCACTTCATAATACTGCGCGCGCAGAGCACCACTCATCGTAACACCAGGAAGCCACCAGTATACTGTCGGATTTTCCGTATACGCTCATGGTATAATACCCCTATATGGCAGAGTATAAGGTACCCCAGGACGTCGAGGCAGAGGATAAGCTCCTTGGGCCATTTTCATTCCGGCAGTTCATCTATCTCATAGTTGCCGCCCTCGGAGCATTTGTGGCATATGGCTTATCAAAAATATTCGTCGGTCTCATTATTATCCCAGCACCGGTTGTGATATTTTTTCTTGTGCTCGCCTTACCTCTCAAAAAAGATCAGCCTATGGAGACGTATCTGACGGCCATAGTACGGTTTCTTCTAAAGCCACGCATACGCATGTGGGACCCGGAAGGGGAGCTCAATCTCGTTGAAATAACTGCTGCAAAAGTCAGCGAAGGCCCAGCACTAAAAGACTTTTCAGGTCAGGAAGCGTCTCAACGTCTACAGTACCTATCGCAAATTGTTGACACGGGCGGTTGGGCAAGCCGGGGGCTTACTTCGCCACTTGAAAACTTGAATCTTCAGGATACGCTTGTCGCCGAAGCGCAAAGCGCAGAAGACATGTTCGACGATACTGGAAGCGTTTCCCAAAACCTCGGCTCAATGATTGCCGAAAGCAACCAGGCAAGAAAACAAGAGGTGCTACAGTCTATGCAAGCAAGTATCCAAACAACTGTCCAGCAACAATCCGCCCCGACCGCGCAACAGCCCCTGGCAGCTCCTGTTGCCCAACCTAGGGCAACAGCACAGGATAACTCGCAAGTCACGCCAGCAACTAGTAGCGACGAGCCAGTGGTGTCGGCAAATCCGGCCGCCCATGTAACGTTCAACCCATACCCGTCTGCTATGCACCAAAAAGTCGTAAGTCCAAGCACACCTGCAGGTACCGTTGGCCAACCACTGGCCGCTCCAAAACAGCAGGCCCCTGCTGAGAAACAAGCACAAGCACCTAGCGAAGAGGCCGTCTCTCCTGATATAATGAGACTGGCAACAAATAAGGACTTGTCGATCAGTACTATTGCTCGCGAGGCGGAACGAATCAACAAAAAGCATCTTGAAGATGAAGAAGTTGTCGTTTCTCTCCGCTAGCATCTGGTCCGAGTGGGAACTAGCCTGACGCATGGATCCAAATACTCTACAACAAACACCAGCACAAATGCAGTCCGGAACCCCCCCGGCATCGCCCCCATTGCCACCACAACAGCCTCAGGCAGCAGCGCAATTCCCAGGTCAACAGCCGGCAGCATCCAACGGTAGCAAAACAGGTCAACAACCAGCGCATCGTAACCCAAACAGCACGCAGAATACACTGCTTATCTCTGAAATCCGTGAAGGCATGCTCATCATGAACGACGGTAGCTTCCGCGGTGTTATTACCTGTGAGTCTATCAACTTCGACCTTATGAGTGGGCGTGAGCGAGAAGGTGTCGAATACAGTTATCAAAGCTTCCTGAACTCGCTGTATTTTCCTGTGCAGATATTTGTGCGCTCTGAGCGCGTTGATATCGGCCCATACCTCGAGAAGCTCGTCGGTTTGCGTCGTTCTCAGGACAACATGTTACTTGGCATGCTTATGGAAGATTACATAAGATTTATAGACGAACTCTCCCGTGAAACAAATATCATGGATAAGCATTTTTATATAATCGTACCGTACTTCTCAACAGGCGATTTGAGCGCGCTCCCTGCTGCAAGCAAGAGTATCTTCACCGCATTCGCTAAACCGCAGGAACAACAGCATATCAAGATAGACCAAGCGGCATACACAAAGGCAAAGGACGAGCTAGGCAACCGTCTCAACGCCGTTATGTCTGGGCTATTCCAAATGGGAGTAAAAGCAAGACAGCTCAATACAAATGAATTAAGTGCCCTTTACTACAACACGTACAACCCTGACACTGCAATCCGTGAGCCCATGGGCGATCCAAACAACATGATCGGCACATATATCCAACAAGGCTCAGGTACGCGGCCAATGCAAAATCCGCTAGGAGGTGCTTAAATGGGACTCTTTGGTGGTAAGAAGCAGAGCGCTATAGATATCGCACAGCAGCAGCGCGAACGCGAGCAGCAAGAGATTGAGGCTGAGTTTGTTAAGGGCATTACGACGCTCCGCGATATTATCGCACCAAGTTCGCTCGAGATTCAAAGCAGCTACTTCCGCCTTGGTACGCGCTACGGCCGAACACTGTATGTGTACGGATACCCGCGTCAAATCTATACCGGCTGGCCCAGCAGCATCATAAATGTCGACGAGGTCATAGATGTCAGCATGTTCATTTATCCGGTCGAAAGTCAGGTCGTTCTCGATAACTTGCGTAAGAAAGTAGGCCAGCTTGAAGCAAGTATGTCTATAAATGCCGAACATGGTAAGGTGCGTGACCCTGGACTTGAGTCAGCCTATAGCGACGCAGAGGAGCTCCGCGACCAGCTACAGCGCGGTGAACAAAAGTTTTTCCGCTATGGCCTCTATGTCACAATTTATGGCGAGAGTCTTGATGAGCTTAATTTTGTTCAACACAAAGTTGAGACTATCCTCGGGCAGCAACTTGTCCTCAGTAAAGTCGCGTCAAGCCAGCAGGAGCAAGGACTTAACAGCACTATCCCGCAAATGACCGACCAGCTACAAATTCGTCGCAATATGAATACTGGTGCTGTTAGCACGAGTTTTCCATTCACCAGCGCCGACCTCACACAGAATGATGGCATACTCTACGGTATAAACATGCACAACAACGGCCTTGTTATATTCGATCGGTTCAGCTTGGAAAACGCAAATATGGTTGTCTTTGCAAAATCTGGTGCCGGCAAGTCATTCACCGTAAAGCTTGAAGCAATCCGCACTATGATGATGGGCGCAGATATCCTTATCATCGACCCTGAAAATGAGTATCAAAAACTCGCCGATGCGGTAGGCGGCAGCTATATTCGCCTCAGCCTCAATTCCGATGTCCGCATTAACCCATTTGACCTACCGCGTGTCATAGACAGCGATGAGGCCGATGACGCTCTTCGAGCAAACCTCGTAACCATGCATGGGCTCCTGCGACTCATGCTCGGTGGCGCAAGCGCTCAAATACAGGGCGGCGGGGCTGCTATGATGCCTGCGCTCAGCCCTTCGGAAGAAGCCGACCTTGATCAGGCGCTCATAGATACCTATGCCCGAGCAGGCATAACCTCGGACCCATTGACACACAACTCAACACCGCCAACCATCAACGACCTATACGACACGCTGCTACACATGGGTGGCAATGGGCCACAGCTCGCACAGCGACTTCGGAAGTACACAACGGGCACGTTTGCCGGTATATTCAGCCAACAGAGCAACATAGACATCAACAACACAATGGTGGTGTTTAATATCCGTGACCTTGAAGACGAGCTTCGACCCGTTGCAATGTATATCGTCCTCAGCCACATATGGAACCGAATCCGTACCGAACAAAAGAAGCGCATGCTTATCATTGATGAGGCGTGGCAGCTCATGAAATATGACGATTCGGCTAATTTTATGTTCAGCCTCGCGAAGCGTGCACGTAAATACTATCTTGGTCTTACCACTATTTCCCAGGATGTCGAGGACTTTATAGGCAGCAAGATGGGCCGAGCGATCGTTGCAAACAGCTCTATGCAACTCCTCCTTAAACAGTCTCCAAGCGCTGTCGATATGCTTGGCGATGTATTTAAACTTACTGAGGAAGAGCGCAAGCGCCTCGCAAACTTCCCAGTCGGGCAGGGGTTATTCTTTGCTGGTCAAAATCACGTTCATTTACAAATTGTTCCAAGCCCAACGGAGCAAGGACTTATCACGACAAATCCGCAGCAACTGCAACAAATGCAAGCCTACCAGGAGCAGCAACAGGCTCAAGCGCAGGAAGCCTATAACAGAGAACAGCCTCCTCAGATTCAAGCTCAATAGGATGATACAATAACGCTATGGCGCTTGACACGAAAGAAAGATTCACTCCTGAAGGTAGCGCAACCGATGATGCGTTTGCTGCTATTGCATCTCACCCAGACAATGCCGATTTGCGCGCCCTTGAAGAAAGCCCAAAAGGCCCGGGGGATGACTCAGCAAACGAACGGCCCACCGCTTCACTTGATAATCCGCTAAATTACAGAGGCCCGGGGGAATCACAGGGTCCAGCTAAGAAGTCTCCGAAAGGCCGGTGGGTTAAAGGTGGTATTGGAGCTATCCTAAGCGGCGGAGGCATTATTGCAATAGTTTCTTTTATGCCTGCTTTTGGTATTGGTCAAATGCACGCACTCGTAGATAAGGTCTTTGGGGGATCGTCAACCATCCAACAGACCAGAGCAGAGCAATGGATTCATAACAAGATATTTGGTGGAACCGGCCAAGCAACAAGCTGTTCAACGGTAACGTACCGCTGTCGTATTACGACTATGAGCGCCGATGAAGTGAAAACACTAAAGGAAAATGGCTATGAACTCATAGCAAACAAAGAAGGGAAGGCCCTTGAGCCTGACAAGAACGGGCGATATGC
>CAXYYW010000043.1:0-6250 GCA_964293235.1 uncultured bacterium
TCCGCGAAATGAGGTTTCCCGGTGGTCGCATGGAAGTTCCGGGTGAAACCGCGTTACAGGCAGCGCAGCGAGAATGTGAAGAGGAAATAGGCGTGCGTTTTAATGAATGGTACTACCTTGAAAGCATGCAGCCAGTAAAAAAGATTGATTGGTATGTACATGTTTTTGTAGCTAAAGATGTCAGTGGGATTGTTCCTACGAGACATGATAACGGGGAAAAGATAGAGATTTTTCAGACAACATATAAGAAGTTTCGGCTCGAGAGCGATGAAGCCTACAAAGTTGTAGCATTTAGGAGCGCAAAAACACTTAATGAGTTAATGGCACGCGCAAAACGTGTCTAGTCTATAACCGGCAACGCTTCTTCGGGTATGTTTAGGGCTGCGGCGAGGCGAGCGAGTTGTTGGAATTTGCCGTATTTTATAGCCGTTCCATCTGCGGAGTAGAGGCGGTAGTAGTGGTCAAATGTGACCTTTTCGCCTTTGAAATTTGTTGCCGTCGTGGGTTCGTTGATACGCACGATATACCAGCCGGGCGCTTCGGCGTCGAGTAAGCGTTTTAGTTTGGTGTAATGGTTGAAGCCGGACATGAAATTAATATGATGGGATATACCAATAAAATAGCGCAGGGAAAAGGGATACATGCTGCTTCAGTAGTATGAAGTAAGCAAGCGTTATAATTCCTAGATTTATGAGAAGATTGAGAATGAGCAATGTGCGGTACCGAGCCGTACTCTCTTTAATCTTTATGGTCTTTAGAAGGCTTATTGAGAGTATGATGCCGAGTATGAACCCGATAATTGAGAACAAGGCCGCAATTCCAAGATTGCAAAAAGCCCCTGTGCATGGGGCATTTGCTCCAAGAAAGAATCCTAGGGCTGCCAGCCCAAAACCAAATAGTATGCTAAAAGAAGAGCGAATTACGAGGAGGTGCCATTTCTTTAGTGAGGGGATGAGAGGGATAACGATTGCAAGCAAAGCATATAGCGTAAATATATAAACCAAATGGAATATCATAATGAATACATATAAGCACAAGAGGTTCCTTTCTTCAAACTTTGCGCTACAATAAGCATATGCATATAGTTCTTGGTGGGACGAGCGGGCTTGGACTCGACATAGCAAATCTTCTTCGTGAACAAGGCGGACGAGTGCTGGTGATAGGCCGAACACATAATGAGACTGAGCATGGTGAAGGGTTTGCGCTTGATTTGTTTGATAGGGGAGCTGTTGAATGGGCTGCCAATGAACTGGAGCAACGACTTGGGGGCGAGTTACTGGAATCATTCGTGTGGTCCGCAGGCTATATAGTGCGCGGAAATTTTGCGGAGCAGGAAAATGTGCGAAGCATGGCTGAAGTGAATTTTGCCGGGGCGCTACCTCTGGTGCAGTGGGCCTGGAAATATATGCTTGGGCAGGAAGTTGCAGGGAGGATGGTCGTTATTAGCTCGACAAGCGGCGTAAAGCCTCGGGCGGACGAGGCGGTGTATGCCGCGACGAAGCACGCGCAGGTTGGATTTGCACGGTGTCTCGGCATGGAGGCGCAGGAGCAGGGCGAGAACGTGCAGGTGTTGTTATGCTTGCCTGGCGCGACAAAGACACCACTTTGGGAAGGGCACAAGCCTGACGATTATGATACCTTTAACGACCCGAAGAAGGTTGCCGAAAAAATAGTTACTACCATGAACGAGCAAGCGACTCCATACTTTGAGATTGCTTTGCCGCATGGCAGTTTGGTGTAGCTATGTGGGTGGGGTATGCATTTGGCTCGGCAGTATTTGCAGCACTGACGGCTATTCTTGCGAAAATAGGCATACGTAAGGTTGATTCGACGGTCGCGACCGCACTTCGCACAGTCGTGGTTCTCGTATTTGCGTGGCTCGTCGTGTTTATAGTTGGCTCGCAAGGACAGGTAGGGAGCCTTAGCGCAAAGACTTGGACGTTTCTTATCTTGTCTGGCTTGGCAACTGGGGCGTCGTGGCTTTTCTACTTCAAGGCGTTACAGCTAGGCGACGTCAACAAAGTGACACCAGTCGACAAGTCAAGCGTCGTACTGACTATGTTACTAGCGGTCATACTTCTGGGTGAGCCGCTTACAACGACCAAGGCGCTTGGCTTGGTATTGATAGCAATCGGGACATACCTAATGATAGAACTCAAGAAAGGCAGAGTTGGAGGACGTCACAAAGGGAACGCTTGGCTGGTATACGCTGCGCTTTCCGCGCTCTTTGCTGCGCTTGTCGCTATCCTCGGGAAAATTGGAATAGAAGGGGTTGAATCAAATCTTGGGACAGCGCTGCGTGTGGTTGTTGTGCTGTTCATGAGCTGGATTATGGTGATGGTTGCGGGCAAGGCTGCCGATGTCCGAAAGATTGATAGGAGAAGTATGGTTTTTATTGTCTTATCTGGTGTGGCGACCGGGTTGTCTTGGCTGTGCTATTTCAGAGCCCTTCAGGAGGGGCCTGCCAGCGTTGTGGTGCCCATAGATAAACTCAGCATCGTGCTTACCATCCTGTTCTCGTACCTGGTTTTGCAGGAGAAATTACACCGTAGAAGTATAGTCGGACTTGTTACGATAGTCGCTGGAACACTCGTTTTACTTGTATAGCGTATAATTTAGTTATATGAACAGTGAGATTGAGGCAAGGTAGGAATATGGCAAACGAGAAGAAGATTTACAGATACACGGCAGGCGGAAGTGGGTCATCGACTCAAGTCGAGGGCATCACCGTGACAAGTGAGCGGGAGGGCTACGTTCTCCGTGGTGCTAACTATGTGCTCGGGAAACTGCCGTTTACGAAGAATGAGTTTGAGCACTGGTCAAAGCTGAAAAGAATCATAGTCGGGTATTTGCTCTGGCTAATAATTCTGCCTATCTGGCCACTCGTCACGATAACCGTGATGTGGATAAATCACACCATGAAGCGCAAGGTGTCGGTCTACTTATCACTCGCGCTTGTGGCCATTTTATGGTTCTGGGGCTTATTTAGCCTCCTCGGCTTGCTGAAATAGCGCCGGGTGGTCGTTCTAGTGGTGAGCGGGTATAATGGGCCTATATGGCACAGGAGCCACTACAACTACGATTTCCAAAACGCTTTCTCTGGGGTGCCGCAACAAGCGCACATCAGGTAGAAGGTGGTAACCATAATAACTGGACTATTTGGGAACTTGAAAATGCCAAGGCCTTTGCGGGTGCGGCAAAATACAAAATGGAGCATCTTGATAACTGGTCAGAGATAGCAAAACTCGCGACGTCGCCAGACAATTACGTATCCGGCCGGGCAATAGACCACTACAACCGCTATGAGAGCGATTTTGACATAGTAAAGCGCATGAATCTGAATGCTTTTCGATTTAGCATAGAATGGTCACGCATAGAACCCGAGGAGGGTGTGTGGGACACGGCGGAAGTGGAGCACTACAGGCAGTATATAAAAGCACTTAAAAAGCGTGGGATAGAGCCGCTTGCGACGCTGTATCACTGGACTGTGCCGGTATGGTTTGCTAAAAAAGGAGCGTTCGCGCGGGCAGGGAATATTAAATATTTTGTTCGATTTGCAGATAAAGTGCTCGAAGAACTTGGGGCTGACCTGCGACTCATAACGACTATAAACGAGCCGGATACGGTGGCGAGCCACGGCTATTTGCTGCAAGACCATCCACCAGGGAGTCACTCGCTCATGAAGATGCTGTGGGTGTACCGTAATCACCTCAAGGCACACAAACTTGTCTACTCTATAGCAAAGAAACGTTCGAGGCGATTTCATGTCGGATTTGTGAAAAATTACGTGTGTGTCCAACCGGCAAATGAACGCTTTTTAAGTCGTTTTGCGGCGTGGTTAGACAACAAAGTACGTGATGGAATTGTGCTCAGGTACGTTGGCCGCAAGACGGCTTTTCTAGGAGTGAACTACTATTTTACAGACACCTATGATGGCTTCAAGGTTGTGCACGAAGATACCTCGAACAGTGATTTAGGTTGGGAGATGAGGCCTGATAATTTGCTGCACGTACTTCGACGTCTCGGCAAGCGCAAAAAACCACTATTCGTTATGGAAACAGGGGTGGCCGACAAACATGATCAGTACCGTAAAGCATGGCTAAACGAGACTGTTCGTGCCGTGCAAATTGCGTTAAATGAGGGCGTGAATGTCCAGGGGTATCTGCACTGGAGTTTGTTCGATAACTTTGAATGGGCGTACGGACGCTGGCCATGCTTTGGGTTGGTTGAGATTGATTATGAAGACAACTTACGGCGTATTCCTAGGAAAAGTGCGGTATACTATGCGGCAGTTGTAAAGAAGGCTAGAGGTTTATGAAAGAATCAGCGCTGACAGATAAGAAAATAGTAGTTATCGGCGGCGGGACGGGCAGCTTCGTGATGCTCTCGGCTCTTAAAAAGCACACCAAGTATCTTTCAGCGATAGTTAATATGGCCGATGACGGTGGTTCAACAGGGGTACTCCGGGACGAACTTGGCGCTTTGCCTCCGGGTGATGTTCGGCAGTGCCTTGTCGCGCTCAGTGATTCACCCCAGCTCCGTGACCTCTTTAACTACAGGTTTGAAGAAGGAACCTTTGGTGGGCATTCATTTGGGAATCTCTTGCTTACGGCACTAGAGAAGACGACCGGGAGCTTTGCGGAAGCAGTGCGGGTTGCAAGCAACGTGCTGCGTATACGCGGAACGGTTATACCGGCAACGCTCGACGATGTACGGCTCAAGATGGAATGGCCAGACTCAAGCGTGATACTTCACGGCGAACGGGTCATAGACGTTGAGCACTTTAAAAATGATCCCCGTAAAGCAGAGCTGTCGCTTGTGCCGAATCCGGTCGTGAATCCAGCGGCTATTAAAACTATAGAGGAGGCGGACCTTGTGGTCATCTCTGCAGGAGACCTCTATACATCACTTGGCCCATTGCTTGTTATCGATGGCATAGGTAAGGCGCTCCATGAAACGAAGGCCACTGTCGTGTATGTTTGCAATCTCGTGACAAAACAGGGACAAACTGATGGATTTACTGTTTCCGACCATGCGGCAGAGATAGAGAGATTTGGCGATCACAAGGGATTCTTGGACGTTGTACTCTATAACCAGCAGAAACCAGACGCAGCACTTCTTAAGCGCTATGCCGAAGAAGGCTCTGCCATGGTTGCCGTTGACAGTGAGAAGCTTAAAAATGCTCCATATAGGGCGGTCGGGGCAGACTTGCTTGGCCAGCTCTCTGAACAAGACAAACATGAAGTTTCTAAGGTTCCACGAACGTTTATACGCCATAACACCGAAGAAGTTGCCGTTCAGCTAATGAAGTTACTCGAGCCATGACAAGAGGGCAAGGAGAACAGGGGCACGGGATCAAAAAGGGTTCCAAGGTGCTTGAAGAGCTTTACGTTATAGACTTCGATCGAACATTGGTTGACTCAACAACCCTGGGTCATATGTACATTGACGCTCTGGGCTTATGCTCTGGTGAAGATGTAACAGCCCTACATGACAAACTTGATTCCAGCGAGGGTGGGTCCATTAACTTAATTGCTGAGGCAGATGACGTTATTGGGTTGGATAGGGGGCTAAAGGAGCGGGTCGAGGAAGCGTTTATTGCCACTGCAGCTGAAGTGAGGAACAGGCCAAAGAGCGAAAAGGATTTCTTTGAGCCAGGCGCGACTGAACTCCTAGGTCGCATTCCGTCGCATAAACGCATGATATTTACCTACGGAACCGATGAGCGATGGCAGACCCTTAAGCTCAAGGCGGCAGGGTTGTATGATCAGCATCATCAGATTACGACGGAGACGGGTGAAGATGGGAAACCTATAGCGAAACCGCTACTACTGGCTCACATGCAACGTGGTAATTATTTTGAAGTGCCGAGCATGCATGCCGGCGATACACCGCTTCGGGCAAAGAAGCTTATTATGATCGATGACAAATATGAAAATCTTGAGAATCTTCCCGAGGGCGTCGAGGGGTATTTGTATGTCAGTATGGAAGCTGAGGCTAAGTTAAGCGATGAGAAACGTCAAAAAGTTGCGAAGTTGCTTCAGGACAATCCTCACATTCATTTGCTTCGCCAGCTTAACTCTTTCATGAGCCAAAACACGCTATATTAAAAATCTATCGAAAATAATGCCGTCGTGTTGTCGTCATGCTCGTCAACAGGGATAATTTGCTCCAGGCAGTCTGCGTTGCTCTTTGCCAATATGCTCTTTGCGGTTTCTAAATCTATGAAGTTAGAGCCCTTTTCTGAGAG
>CAXYYW010000044.1:0-6216 GCA_964293235.1 uncultured bacterium
ACCCGCGTCATGAAGCTGTTTAAACGCCCACCACACGCTCTCCATAAAGTCTTTGTCCATGGTGCGGTACGCGCCCTTAAAGTCAACCCAGCGCCCAACTCGATCAACTACACTCTCCCAGGTTTCACTATTTGCAACCATCGACTCACGAGCTTTAGTAATGTATTGCTCAAGACTGATTGTCGGCAACTTATTGCCCTCTTTGTCGAGCGGCGCTTTTTGATCCGAATTTGTGACTATCTGACGACGGTCCGTGATATTAAGCTGTTTTTCAACAAAGTTCTCGGCCGGCAACCCATGACAGTCCCATCCCCATACACGCTCAACACGCTTGCCTTTCATCGTCCAATAGCGTGGCACGGCGTCTTTCACAATGCTCGAAAGCAACGTTCCATGATGTGGTACACCAGTAATAAACGGCGGACCGTCGTAAAATACATACGAGTTGTCTTTTGGCCGGTTTTCAACCGATTTTTCAAAAGTCTTCCCTTCTTTCCAACGCTCAACCCAGTCTTTTTCGTATTCAAGCGCCCGTCGTCGCGAACCAGATTTAAATTTCATAACTTTATCTCCTTATCCGCATCAAATGCTGGGCTATGTACTAAATAGAGCTTTGCCGCCTTCGGCCCTCCTAGGTTTCGATAGTTATAGGGCGTATTCTTTGGGATAACTATCGTGTCAAGTCTAGAGGCAGTTTGCGTTATGCCAGCAATATCGAATTCAACTATACCTTCAAGTATAAGATAATATCGATCGGAGATCATCGATTTAACCATGCCGTGTTCCTTTTCAAGCTCAATATAAAGCGCAGAGCCTGCGGAAAACTGCTCTTTATTGTTGTAGACCCAGGCTTTGAAGCCATTCCACTCAACATCTGGCGTTTTTGCGATATCGATACTGAATTTCATAATTATCCTTTCCAAACAAAAATCCCTTTTTAGACACTGGAACCCCGTAGTGAGCTTTCGCTTACTCTCACTCTGTGAGACTTGCTTCGCAATAAGCGAAAGTCTACTACGGGGCGGTACCATCCAGTTTCTAAAAAGAGATTCTTTTTAGCACTTATTTTCGCATTTACGCAGCGTTCACGGTAAGGTCTACTTGGGGCTCTCCCTTTCTTCTTACTGGCTTCACGGGTGATAACCGCTCATTGACTCAGTACAAAGCCAAATGCCGTCTACGAAAATTATACCATAGCTTTCATTTATTGACGTTTTCGTGGCACGTATATTGTTTGGCCAGGTTTAAGGCGATACGGCGCCGCATGTAACTTATTGAGCACGGCAATCTTGCCCGGCTCGACTCCAGCTTTTTCAGCAAGTTTTTTGAGTGTGTCACCTTCTTGAACCTCATAGGGGCCCCAGAGCATTTTATCGGCAGTATGCTTCAGCGAACGCCGTGCTCGTCGTGGCATCTGACGCCTCTGTAACACTTTCCAGGCTACAAAGCTTACCGCTGCAAGCACAAGCAAGCCAAGGATCAACAAGAACCAAACTGACGGCCAGTAAAAGACTACTACCTCTTCGCTTTCGGTTCGAAGAATATCCCCAGACGTGTCAACGCCAAACGTACCCGCCTGCTTGTTATAGGCAATATCCGCCTTGACTTTGTACCAACCGCCAAAGAAGGGCTGGAACTCGGTGTCGTAATTTGCAGTGAAGGTTGAGTCTGCAATAACTGGGTATTGTCCGTTAAAGAACGTTTTTTGAGACGACGCCCCGGGCGCATGGACCTCGTTGCCAAATATATCCCTGAGGTGGATATTGACCGCGACATCGGCCGACACATTTCCTTTATTATTTAGGTCAATTGATACCTGAAGCCCTGTCAGCGTGCTATTGCCTTTCTTATACGTCGATGCTGCTTGAAAATTCGAGACGGTAACCTCACGATGGACATCGCCTGGAACTAAAACGACAACCCGAACAGCCGTCCGTGTATGAACCCGTATGGAACCCGTTGCCTGTCCTTCATCGTCCTTCTTTTGTATGACAATGCACCCGTCATGCTCTCCGACATCTGCCTTCTCGGGCAAAGTAAGCGTAAAATCAACGAGCATGTTGCCATTTGCGGGAACTGTCACCTCATTTTTAGTAAGCTGTACGGCAGCACCTATGTCAGTACGTGGCTCAACCTCCTGCCTACATGTGAATGCCCCCGTATTTGATACTGTGCCATCAACAGCGTACAGCTCCACGGTCTCGTTGGTATCCCCTCCGTTACTAAGATACAGTTGGTCGCTTTTTGACTGACCGGGTTGAAGCGTATAAATAAAGATTGACTGCGTACGGGGATTATCAGGGTCAGGGTTTGCAGGCCGGCCGCCGACCCCACCAGAAGCTGCAAAGACACCAGCAGAAATAGCCAATGAAGCGGCTATACTACTGATTAGCGCTCTAAATATTCTTTTTTTGCCTTTTGTCATATCACCCTCATTTTAACTACGCAAATAACGTCTGCCCAAACTTAATTATGATAAGGGCAACCGCGGCAACTATAATAAGGAATCCAACCAATATATCAAACCCTTTGCCAACAAATTTGCGTGCCGTAGCATCTGCTCGACCATTCAAATATAGATTTCCTTCAAGTATGTTGTACCGAGTTAGGGCAACGAGCAGTACGACCATCGCAATATCTGTCGTCAGACACCAAGGGCACATTACCTGAATAACTGTATAGCTTACGTAGAACATCCATAATGCAAATAGTGCGCCCCCTATAGCCCCAAGCTCCGCCATAAGCATAAATGGCCTCGGGAATTTTGTTCCCATGAGTGCCGCAACCGCAACAGTGAGCATGACTGGCATAGTCATCATGCCAATGAATGCATTTGGAAATCCGAAGATACTCGCCGAAGGATGTGCCCCCACGGTAGCACAGTTCAATGCTGCGTTGAGACTGCATGGTAAAACGGCGTTAGCATTCTTGGCAAGTTCAATCGCTTCCGTGCTCAAGACAAACGCGGCCAGCAAACCCGTTGCCGCAGCTACAGCCAGTAGTATGAGTGTCCAAATGTGTTCTTTCTTCGCCGAAAAGAGCCTACTGAGCATAATAACTTACCTCGCTTATCGTTGGAAGCATTGTGCCACGCCACATGTTTTGCAGCTGTCCATTGTCATCGAGAGCAAGAAGCGTTGGATACTCAACAACGTCGTACGAGCGACAGAGCGATGCGCCACTACGGCTGTCGGGGTCAATTTCTTCTAGCTTCTTCCCCGTTTGCCGCTCAAAGTCCCGTAACCAGTCCGTAACAGCACGAGCATACTCACTGTCTGGCTTATACACCACAACCACTTTCATGCATCTCATTATAACACTAGGGAGTGGCCAAAAAAGAAATCACCTTTAGAGGTGATTTCTTTTTGAGTGAGTGTCAGACTAGCCTATGAACAACCAGTCGTTGAACCACAGGTAGTACAGACATAGCAGCTGCCTGATCCCTGTGTAACATTACCACAGTTGCTACAAAGCGGTGACGTCGTGTCGGCGACGCGTAGCTCAGCTCGCGCAGTCCGGAAGGTCGCTTCAGTCGTCTCTTCTTTGTCAAGATTTTCTGGGACAACTTCGCTTACTGGGACTTCCTCAACGGGCACATCGTGGACTTCAGCAACAGGAGCGCTCGCCTCGAGTAGACTGGCTTGTTGCTGATTCAGCTCTGCTTCAAGCTCATCGAGACTTGCGAGGCCAAGCTCCAACCGATCGTCAATTGAGAGGTACTCTATGGCAAGACGACGGAAGATGTAGTCGACAATGCTCGTCGCGTTCTTTACGTCTGGGTCGTCAGTTGTCCCAAACGGCGCAAAGTTCGTATTGCTCATGCCACGGACATACGCCTTGAGTGGCACACCGTACTGCAGCCCATAGCTGACTGAACGAGCGAAGACATCCATGAGGCCGGCAAGTGTCGAGCCCATTTTTGCTGCCGTGATGAAGATTTCGCCAGGCGTGCCGTCTTCAAATTCACCAACGGTAACAAATCCCTTGAGGTCAGCAACTCGGAATTGGATTGTCTTGCTCTTACGAATACGTGGCAATTCTCGTCGCTCGCTAACATGAAGAACCTTTTCGATAACTTGTGGCGCCGAGTCCGCTTTATCCTTCGCCTTCTTGTCGCTGAGCGGCTGGCCAACCTTTGAGCCATCACGATAGATAGCGACCGCCTTCAGACCAAGCTTCCAACTGTCCATGTGCATTTGCTCAACGTCTTCGACTGTTGCGCTCTCAGGCATATTGATAGTCTTTGAAATTGCACCAGAGAGGAACGGTTGAACAGCACCCATCATCTTCACGTGGCCCATGTAGTGAATAGCTCTGTCGCCAACTGCACAGGAGAATACATCATAGTCAGATTCCTTAAGGTGCGGAGCATCAACAACAGTACCATGCTCGTGTATATACGCGACAATCTCTTCGGCCTCAGCCTTGCTGTACCCAAGCGTCTTGAGCGCGCGTGGGATTGTCTGGTTTACAATAACCATGCTTCCACCGCCAACAAGTGTCTTGAACTTCGTAAGGCTGAAATCTGGCTCAATACCTGTCGTGTCACAGTCCATCATGAAGCCAATGGTGCCCGTTGGAGCAAGCAGTGACGCTTGTGAGTTACGGACGCCATTTTTCTGTCCAAGCTCAACGGCTTCGTCCCATACTGCCGCAGCAGCATCAAGAAGCTCTTCAGAGACAAGGCTTGCGTCGATATCGCGCACGGCATCACGATGCTTTCTAAGCACGCGGTTCATACCTTCCTTATCCTTTGCATAACCCTCAAATGGCCCGACTTTCTTAGCAATCTTCGCACTTGTCGCATAGCTATGACCAGTCATAATTGCCGTCAGTACAGCCGCAAACGCGCGGCCTTCATCACTGTCATACGGCAAACCTTTTGCCATTAGGAGCGCGCCCAGGTTTGCGTAGCCAATACCAAGTTCACGGAAACGACGAGCATTTTTGTCAATCGGCTCTGTTGGGTATTCACTATAGCCAACGAGGATTTCTTGTGCAAGGAAGATAACTTCAATCGTGTGCTTGTATGCTTCAATATCGTATGTCCCGTCATTTTTCAAGAACTTGAGGAGGTTGATGCTTGCAAGGTTACATGCTGAGTTATCTAGGTGCATGTACTCACTGCATGGATTTGATCCGTTGATTCGTCCTGCGTTTGGCGTTGTGTGCCAATCATTCACCGTGGTGTCAAACTGCATACCTGGGTCGGCTGATTCCCAAGCCGCTTCGGCAATTTGGTGGAAAAGATCCCGAGCTTTCAGTGTGTTGTACGTCTTTTTATCCTTTACGCCAACAAGCTTCCAGTCCTCATCGTTTTCAACCGCACGCATGAAGTCGTCGGTTACTCGCACCGAGTTATTTGCGTTTTGGTACTGAATCGACATCATATCTTTGCCATTCAGCCCCATATCGAAGCCCGCTTCAGCGAGGACACGAGCCTTGCGCTCTTCGCGTGCCTTACACCAAATGAATTCTTCAATATCTGGATGGTCGATATTAAGAATCACCATCTTTGCCGCTCGGCGTGTTTTACCACCGCTTGCAATAGTGCCAGCAGACGCATCAGCGCCACGCATAAAGCTTACTGGACCAGATGCGCGGCCACCGCTTGAGCTCAGCTGCTCTTTGCTGCCGCGAAGCGAGCTAACGTTGACACCAGCACCAGAACCACCCTTAAAGATCATGCCTTCTTCGCGGTACCAGTTCAGGATACTCGGCAAATTATCTTCAACTTTTAAAATAAAGCAGGCACTTGCCTGTTGGCGACGATCCGGCGTGCCAATGTTGAACCACACAGGGCTGTTAAATGCCGCTCGTTGCGATGTGAGAATATACTTTAGCTCCGCATTGAACGTATCAGCCTCGCTATCATCACTAAAGTAGTCATGATCGAAGCCGTAGCGCGTGATAGTGTCGGCCACGCGATTAACGAGGTCTTTCAGGCTGGACTCACGATTGTCGGTCCCAGGCGTGCCATGAAAGTACTTCTGCGCAACGATATTAATAGCATTCAGACTCCACGAATCAGGAAACTCAATTCCTTTCTGTTCAAACACAACCTCACCCGTGCTCGGGTTCGAAATCTTCGAATCGCGCTTTACCCACGTAAACTGATCATATACATCAGTTCCTTCCTCTGTAAAATAGCGCTTGGTAACCAGCGCATTTGACGTTTGCGCCATAACACTCTCCCTCCTTGTTTTTTTATATATG
>CAXYYW010000045.1:0-6034 GCA_964293235.1 uncultured bacterium
ATCCAGCAGGACCCTGTGCGCCGGTTGCGCCGGTTGTACCAGCTGCGCCAGCAGGACCCTGTGCGCCGGTTGCGCCGGTTGCACCAGCGACAGCATTGAGTTTTGTGATGACAGGAGCCGCAAGTTTCGACTCCGTTATAACACTATCTTTCAGCGTGCCATCAGTATTGTGAACCTGCGACAGATATTCATTTAATATGTCGCCCCACTGGCCTTCATCGCCGCCTGGCTGTGGTAATCGGGCCATGATCCTTTTATCCCCCTCGCCCTCTCTTATATTCGCTTATGCATCTAATTATAACGCTTGTTTAATAGAATAGTAACTACCTTTTAATTGTCAGCGCGCCGCCATACGAGCTTGTGCCGTAACCAACGCTTGACGTGGAACCTGTCTGCTGACCAAGTTTTAGACCCTTTAAGACTGACTGTACAATCATACCGCCGCCGGCTACGAAGACTGTTATTGCCGCGGTGTGCTGCAAGAATTCCTTGCGATCCATAGGTTTCTGTAACAATTGGTTGAGTGCTGCTGGTGCTTTCATAGTGTCTCTTTTTTGTTTTTAAATATCGTATATGGTCAAATTGTATAACTGTTTCAAATGAAAAGCAATAGCGTTTTTGCAACAATTCTTGTCTTATGACACAAGAAAGCCATCAAGAGAACGGACAGCTTGCCTGCTCGAGTTGCCCGTGGAAGGCTGTAGCTGTTTGTCGGCAAACGTTGACGGCCGCCGATCCAACTTCGGCAAAGGCCGCGTAGGAACCCTCGAACGAACAACAAATCCGTCAACACTTCGCGTAGCATGGTGGTAAGTTGGTGCTTGCGTACTCATCGTTGTGTTATTTACTACTGGCACTGATTTGACTGTTTTGGACGGTGCAACTGGCGCTGCTGGCGACGTCGGCTGAAGCTGTTGAATAGTTCGTGTCGATGCTTTCTCCTGCTGAGCGACCATAGCCTTTAGTTTCTTTCGGTTTCTAAGCCAAACTAGTACGATGCCCGCTTGGTACATCACGACCATCGGTGACGCAAGAAGCGTCTGATTGAGAGCGTCCGGTGTCGGCGAGATGATAGCCGCTACAATAAACGAGCCAAGGATAATCTTGTCTTGAAACTTCATAAGCTTCTTGGGGTGTAATGGTGTCGCGCCATTTATCATGAGCATGATGAGCGGTATCTGGAACAGCAGCGCACCCGCAAGCATGTAGGTCATAACGAACGAGAAGTACGAATCAATCGTCAGCATCGGGTTGATATGGTACAAATCGAAGTTTGTCAGGAAGTAGAGAGCTGCTGGAAGACTGACATAGTACGCAAATGCCATACCGCCGATAGCAAGCAGCAGTGACGCGACTGTGAAAACGAGTGCTTTATTCAGCGTATTCTTCTTCATGACCGGCATAATGAATCGATAGATGTTGTAGATAATTGCCGGTAACGCACCGATAAATCCAACGTACATACATGCCTGGATAATAAAGCTAAACGCACCACCCGGTGTCAGGTACACGAGTTCATGATCATTGCCGAGTGGCGCGAGGATAAAGTTAACAATCTTATCAAAAAACGGATACGCTGCCGCTGAGATGACAACGAATACAATCACCACTGCAAAAAGACGGCCCTGCAACTCACGGACGTGATCCATAAATGTTTGCTGGGCCGGCTCAGATGCTACAGATGACGTCTTATGATTTGTCTTCGTCCTGCTTTTTCTCACTTGGTTTTTCGTCCTTCATGCTGTTACGCAATTCCTTTGCAGACGAACCAACACTGCGAGCGAGTTCCGGAAGCTTTTTAGCTCCGAACAGAAGCAGCAAAATAACTAAGATGATAATGAGTTCAGGTGCGCCGATATTTGGCATTTTCTGTGTCTCCCTTGATTATTCTTTGCTAGTACAATAGTATAATGGTAATGTATTGAATGTCAAAGGGGAAAAGAAAACTATTATGAAATACCTACTTCTCGCTAACTACTTCGCCGCAACATACGACTGCGGAACCTATGGTAGTGGTAGTTACAACGAAACTGGTGAGTGTGTCACGACAACAGCAAGTACCCTTTCCTCGACAGGCACGGACGTCGCGATTGGTATCGGGATTGGAATCGTTCTTATCGCCATCGCAATCTTCCTGATCCTCAAAAACCGCAAGAAGAAGTAGAACTAATCCCTCTTTAGCATTACCGTAAACGCGTCCGAAGGGATGTCGACTTTACCAAATCGTTTCATGCGCTTTTTGCCGCGAGCTTGTTTCGCGAGAAGTTTTTTCTTACGACTCACATCACCGCCATATAGGTAACCCGTCACGTCTTTGCGATACGCGCTCAGATTTTCCCGAGCGATAAACCGCGCACCGATAGCCGCTTGCAAGCTCACTTGGAAGTTTTGGCGCGGTATGACCTCTTTTAGCTTGCCAACAACTTCGCGGCCAAGCGAGTCTGCCTCAGAACGATGCGCCATAACGCTGAGCGCGTCAACAATTTCACCAGCAACATAAAAGTCCACTCGGACCAAATCCTCTACCCGGTACCCCGCAAGCTCGTAGTTAAACGAACCGTAGCCACTCGTCACACTCTTCAGCTGGTCATAAAAATCCGTGAGCAGGTTCGCCAGTGGTGCCTCAAAGCTAACAAGGGCTCGGTCTTCTATGTAGCTCAGATTCTTCTGACGACCTCGCTTGCTCACGATAAGTTGCAATACGCCTCCGAGATACTCTTTTGGCACAATAATTTCACCGTTTACCCATGGCTCAGCGATAGTTGCGACGCTGCTCATATCAGGCAGATCACTCGCGCTCTTGATGTCCAGTTCTTCCCCTGTTGTTGTAGTTACAACATAGTCTGTCGAGGGATTTGTTACAACTAAATCAAGATTATATTCGCGCTCGAGCCGCTCGCGGATGATATCCATATGAAGCAGTCCGAGAAAGCCGATGCGCACACCAAACCCAAGCACTGGTGAATTCTCCGGCTCGAATTGCAATGCAGAATCACTGAGTGATAACTTCTCTATCGCATCCTTCAAGTCCTGATAGTCCTCATTGCTTACTGGGAAAAATCCGGCGTAGACAAACGGTTGAACGTGCTTATAACCTGGAAGTGGCTCTGTGGCATGGGCACGGCGAACCGTCACCGTATCACCAACCCGCGCCTCACGAGTCGTCTTGAGGTTGGTCACTATATACCCAATCTCACCTGTGCTTATCTCACTACTCGGCTTCATGGTCGGGCTGAGACTGCCAACTTCGAGCGCAAGACCAGACGCACCAGTACCAAGCATTTCTATGGTATCACCCTTTTTTATCTCACCATCGACAAGCCTCGTATACAGGATAACTCCTCGATAATCGTCGTAGTAGCTATCAAATATAAGTGCCCGTGTCGCACTGCTTTCATTTGATGTTGGGGCGGGGACACGCTCGATAACCGTGTCGAGTAACTCCAACACCCCCTCACCTGTTTTTGCACTGATTTTCAAAATATCCAACTCATCACAGCCAAGCAAACTTACGATTTCCGCTGATACTTTTGGGACATCTGCCGCCGGCAGGTCGATCTTATTTAGTACTGGAATAATAGCAAGGTCTTGTTCAAGTGCGAGATACACATTTGCGAGCGTCTGTGCCTGAATGCCTTGTGAGGCGTCAACAACCAGAATTGCCCCTTCACATGCTTGCAGACTTCTCGACACCTCATACGAAAAATCGACATGTCCCGGCGTATCAATAAGGTTAAAGTCATGGCCCTTATATGTCATACGAACAGGTGCAAGCTTTATAGTAATACCTTTTTCTCGCTCAAGATCCATACTGTCGAGTAATTGACTCTTCATCTCACGCTTCTCGACAGTCCCAGTCAGCTCTAGCATTCGATCAGCCAGCGTACTTTTGCCATGGTCTATATGGGCAATGATACAAAAATTTCTAATCTGATTCATGGCAGGCTACCTTACATGTCTTTCGGATGCGAGCGCACCTGTCCAAATGCGATTTTTTTCACTATAGACTTAATTTGATTCATGATGTGCTCAGCTTCTTCAAGCTTCAGCATACGACCAACAATTACATAGGCCACAAAGCTGAGAAGTGCGATGAGTGCAAACTTCGGGAAGAGCACGGCGAAACCCTGATCAGCAACTGCAGGACCAGCAACAATGATTGCAAAAACTGTCACGATAGACATAAGTGCAGTCGACATGACAATCCTCGAAATCCCCTTCATGAAATGGCGATCAAACAAGCCGGGTATACGCCATGAGATAATAGTGAATAGGATACATACCTCGACGACAGCGACAAGAGACTGGGCCCAGGCGAGGCCAAAAATACCCATGTTAAATTTCATAGTAAAGATGACTGCAAGCAGGATATTAAGTGAAATTGTAAATATAGAGATATAAAGCGGTGTTTTCGTGTCTTTTTGTGCATAAAAACTACGAGAAGCGATATGGTATATAGAACGAAAGACGATAGCGATAGATAAAATCCCAAGTGTTGCAGCAACAACTGGCTCACCTTTGGTAAATAGGAAGCTTGCTATATAGTCCTGCGCAAAAAACGTGATCGTAGCGATAGGCAACGCTAACCAAATAATCACCCGTATGATAGCCTGCAATTCTGAACGGAACAGGTCTGGCCGGCCCTGGCTGAGACGTTCGGTCATCTTCGGAAAGGCTGCAGTGGAGATTGCCACGCCGACAAGCGTCACCGGGGCCATACTGAGTGTCATTGCGCCGTTGTAGGCACGGACTGTCCCCTGTACCATGCGGGAGGCGAGGTTTGTCTCAACAATACTGTTGAAGTAATCAATCCCCTGGTCAAGCGAACGAGCCGGGAGATTCCGGAGCACTTGGCGAAATCCTTTGTTTTTCCAGTAAATCTTGAAACTATAATCAAACCCAAGTCCAATAAGCCCGATAGAGCTAACGACAAGCTGCAAAATACTCCCGAGCACGACGCCAAGAGCAACGCCCATGATGCCGCCAGCAAAAATTTGCACACCAAACAAAGTGATGCCGTTCGTGAAGACAAGTAGCCCTATGATGATACCGATGTTATAGACCACAGGCGATAACGCGAAAAATGTAAAGCGACCGATAGCCTGCTGGATGCTTGCGATAACACTCGCTATAGCAAACAGGAACGGGTTGATGGCGATGACACGCATCATGCTGACCGCGAGACCACGGCCGACTTCATCAAGCCCTGGCCCAACGACGTAGCGTACGAGCGGGTCGGCGAAAATAATGATGAGAATACTCGCAATCATGGTTGCGATTGCGAGCAAGTTAAGCAAACTTGTTGAAAGTTCCCAAGCGGATTTCTTATTGCCGGCCTGAAGACGGTCGTTGAATACCGGTATAAACGTCACGCTCAGTGCACCCGAAACCAAGATAAAGAACATGAAGTCCGGGATGATAAACGCAGCCGTATAGGCATCCGCGTATTTCGGCAATGTATCGTAGTAGTAGGCGTTCAACAGACGGTCACGAAGTAATCCTAATAAGCTCGAGAGCAAACTCGAGCTTGCAAGTAACGTCGCCGCGAGCTGCACGCTAATACGCGCGTTCGCTCGAGCCACAAACGCTTGAACGCGGCCCATACCCCTATTATACCCCCAAAACTAAGCAGGAAACAGAGGTATTAATATAATTTTGCTGCTTCAGGAAGCTCTGCCCCGTTCAGTACTTCGTCGACGACTTTCTCATCAATCGTTTCGTCTTTCAAAAGTCGTTCTGCAAGACTCTTCAAATATGTTCGGTTGCCCTTTATGACAGCCCGAGCACGTTCAGCTGCTTCATTCATAAGTTTTGCAACCTCGACATCTATAAGTGCCGCTGTTTCGTCACTGTAAGGACGTTCACGCGTCATCTTGTCAAACATGAGCCCACCGTTGTCCTCGTGGAACACCTGGTCGCGCAGTTTATCACTCATGCCCTGTTCGATAACCATATCACGAGCAATCTCCGTCGCCTTCCTAAGGTCGCTGCCGGCACCTGTCGTCACCTTATCTTTGCCATAGACAACTTCTTC
>CAXYYW010000046.1:0-5904 GCA_964293235.1 uncultured bacterium
ATGACACAATACTCAGGTCAATCCCCATGCGGCTCGCTATCCCTATAGCACGTTCGGTCGCGGCAATGCCTGCTTTGTCACCATCGAAACAAAGGCGGATGTCAGTGGTGAGACGACTAAGCGCCTTCAGGTGATGTTCTGTCATGGCCGTGCCAGCGGTTGCAACCACCTGCTTGATACCCGCCTGGTGACTGCTGACAACGTCAAGGTTGCCTTCAACGATTACTACGTATCCTGCGTCGCGGATTGCCTGTTTTGCTTGAAACAGACCGAAAACGTGCCGGCCTTTGTCGTAGAGTATCGTTTGTGCGGTATTTAAGTACTTTGGCGCATTTTGCACATCGCCAACTATTCGGCCGGTAAATCCTATAACCTGGCCCTGGCTATCGGACAATGGCACCATGAGCCGCTGCCGAAATAAGTCACCTCCTCGCCGATTTAGCAGCCCCGCGGCTTGAATATCTGTCTTTTCATAGCCCCTTTTCGACAAGAAATCATACAAAACGCTGGTAGAATCCGGCGCAAATCCTATCTTAAATTCATGCACCGACGATCTATCGAGTCCACGTCCTTTTACATAGGCAACCGCTTCTTCGTCACGAAAAAGACTGCGCTGAAAGAACACCGCTGCGCTTCCGTTAATAGCGACGAGCCGTTTCTTTTTGTCTGACAGTTCTTTCGAGCTGCCGCTGTCATACATGCTAAGATCAACACCCGCTTTGCGTGCTAAAAGTTCGAGTGCACCACGAAAATCAAGTCCCTCTACGAGCATGATAAAGCTAAAGACATCACCGCCTTGGTTGCTACTGAAGTCATGCCAAATGTTTTTGTCTGGGCTCACAAAGAAACTTGCTGTCTTTTCACCAGTGAACGGGCTCAGGCCCTTCCAGTTTCGCCCCGCGCGTTTTAATTGCACATACTCACCGACGATATCCTCTATCGCCAGCCGACTCCGCACTTCCTCCCGCGCGTCATTATTCATAGTTCCTAGTATACCTCTATAGATAGTCTATTCACTATTGCTTACGCTTGTCCGCGCCAAGCAGGCGCAACAGACTTTAGAGGATGGGAGAGTTTTAACGAATTTACTTCGATAAAACTCGGGAAGGACTGGTCCTTCCCATTATGAATATGGTTAAATGATGGTATGGATCCAACATACAAAGGACTAAGCGTTCCGACGCCCACAAAGACTCGCTCTGGCAACCCCAATCTTCGCAAGGCACTGCTTATTGGTGGCGGCTTGTTACTCTTATTCGTTATTATTGGGTTTGTTGCAAATCTCCTGACTCCTAATACGACTAATGTTTCACAGCGTCTTCTGTACCGGGTTGATGCACTCAGCACGCTCGTAAGCTCTGCGCAAAAGGATATTAGCAGCAATGATCTTGCGAAACTCAATGCCGACCTTTCGATAGTCCTCATAGGTGATTACAAGACATTGACTGATGTTATACCGGCCGCGAAGACAACAAGTGAGCTGACCGCCATCAAGACCGAGGAGGCTGACTCAGCAACAACGGAAGCCCTAAAGACCGCAAAAATCAACGGTCAGTTCGATAGCACTTACAAAACAACACTCATGCAAAAACTTGAGGCAGCCTATGCGCTTGCCGACGAACTTCTCACGAAGTCTTCAAAGTCAACGACAAAGACGGCGCTGACAACTTTTAAAGATCATTTGAACACCTATTACACGGAATTAAAGGCTCTGTAGCGCCTCTTTGAAACCCGAAAGACTTAGCCACCCGCGCGAATGGTCTTGAGGCGTTTCAAGAAGTGGCTACAGAATTGTCAGTCACTAACTCATAACTGTGCCGGATGAGATCCTGGAGTTCAGCATCATCGAGTTGGCCCGAGCAGATAATTGTGTTCCAATGCTTTTTGTTAAGATGGTAGCCTGGCAACACCGTCTCATACTTCTCTCGGAGTAATTCAGCAAGCTGTGGGTCACACTTCAAACTTAAGCGCACCGGCATCGACTTCTCGTCTATGAGCGCAAACATCTTCCCTTCAACTGAACCGACTTTATAGACGGCAGCGTCTTCACCAAACGGATAATCTTTGACCACTGACGGCAGTGCGATCACCATAGCTTCTATGTCTTTAAGCGTCTTCATGTGTCACTCTCCACTGCTGTTTCCACTTAGTCCTTGTATTGTTTCTTGCCAATTCATACGTTGCAGTATACCAGCAAGTTCAGTTTCACTGGCACGATGTGTCACTTTTGTGTCGTCACGGCTTCCCAACACCGCAAAATGATACTGCAATGGCAGTTTTGTCAGACCCTCTTCCGTAGCTTTTGCGAGGCAGTCGTCAGCATAGGCCCCGCATGTTTTGCCAAGTACCAACCACTTATCGAGATCTGACGCCGCAGCTGTGTCAACGGTTACATCCATGCTAATAAGCGCTCCTCTGGTAAGCTCGCCATCTCGTAATTGATCGAATATAAAATTCCCCATACTGTATACAATAAGCTTGCCTTTGTAGGCTTCCGTGCTTTGCACCCAGTGTGGATGGCCACCAAGCACAACGTCCGCGCCATTGTCTATAAGTGCTCTATAGAACGTTGTTTTTATTGCATCAGGCCCGGCTTTGTATTCTGCCCCACTGTGCGGCATAGCAACAACACCGAAAAGTGAAGCGTACTTTGCAATAACTGCTATAGACTGTTCATTTGGCGTTCGAAATACCCCGTCGTAGCCGCACCACACTAATGGCAATGTGCCTTCTTTGGTCGTCCCATCGCTGAGAGCAATGCGCGCAGGCAGACTAATAACATTGCAGACATTCGTAGAATCATTGGCATCATAACTGCCAAAATACTGAATACCGTTTTCATCGAGGTGCTGTTTTGTTTCTGCGAAGCCAGATACGCCTTGATTGTCGGTGTGGTTGTTGGCAAGTGAAACAGCCGTAAACCATTTCTTCGCCTCGGTGAGATAACTTGGCGAGCAGTCGAACTTGAGCGTCGCTTCTTCAACGGCCGCACTGACTTTCGGATTATTTGTTATAGGACACTCCATATTGGCAATCCATGCATCGTAGGAGCTACGGTCAAATTCACCGAGGCCCTGGAATGGATACGCGTATTTCAGTGAACTCGCCTGCGACCAAACATTCACTTGTCGCCCCCAGTACATATCACCCATGACGAGCACTTTGCTCTCAGCTGATTTTATTGTCGGAACGGCGGCTACTTGTGATGTGAGTTCCGTGGCCACATGTTTTGGAACCGGTAGGATTAGCTCGCGAAGTGGCCACAGCGCTAGCCCGGCGCCCGCAATTCCAATTATGACGGCCACGGCAAGGATAGAACGACGACGTGTATGTTTGCGGTGTAGCTCCTGCACGTTCATTCACTCCTGACGTTTTACGACCCACGGATTTAGACGCACAAAGGTATCAAACATGCCCCTTAACCACTTCCCGCGTGAGAATTTGTAATAAAAGAATCCAATCGATGCCATGATAAGGCCGCCAATTGACCCCTCAATAATGTCAGTCATCGTGTCAACGAGTCCGTACTGCATATGCCCATGTGCAAGTTGATCGACTGAAAATTCGAAGATCTCCCACACCGCAGCACTCGTTACTACAAGCGAAAATACATAAACTGCAACGAACCACGGTCCGCTGACTGCCCCCTTTTTCGTATCATCTATATGCAGGACGAGGAGTGCCGCATACCCAACCACAAGTCCCGAAGCAAAATGCAGCATATCATCCCACCATAAATACTTACCGTAGAGATTAAAATATTCACCGGCTATAAGCGACAAAAAGACAAATAGCATAAGCCCGATTTCATAGCCAAATGGCAAAACCAGTTGCTTTCGACGACGTAAAGCGTCTGGCACGAACGTTATGACAAGTCCCAAAAGACCAAGCCAGCCTGCCTGGTCGTAAAAATTTCGGGTCAATCCATCAACCGCTATGAGAAGAAAGACTGCTTGACAGGCAAGTAGAAACAAACGACGTATTTTGCTCCTTGGTATACTCATGCTTCCTTTATTTTACCGAGATAATACTTCAACTCGGCAATACTCCCACGAATATCCTCGAGCGCCCTGTGCGCTTCTGCCTTTTTAAAGCTCTTCTTAAATTTTCCCTCGAACACGACTTTCCACGCGCTGACGTCGAGCATCCTATAGTGAAGTCGCTTATCAAGCCGCCCCCACTCGTTAACAATAAACCGTCGATCTTGGTGTATGGAGTTCCCAGCCAGCAGAACTTTTTCTTCTTTGCCAATATGTTTGTCGATAAACTCGAGCAGCTCATTTTCAACAGTCCGGCCATTCTTACCTGTCGCGTTCTGCGCCATGAGTGCATCACGAACCTCTGCGTTTTCCTCCCAGAATACGCCCTGCATACGTGACTTCATGAGGTTAGGCCCAACTTTCTTCACCGCTTCATACGTTGCAATTTCATTAAAATCCCAATCCGTAACAATGGCCGCCACTTCCAAAATTCTATCGGCTACCGGGTCAAGCCCCGTCATCTCGAGGTCCATCCATAAAATACGTTTCGGCTTAAATGCCGGCTTTGTCATACGCTCTGCTCCCTGTTTGTTAACCGTTCTATAGCTATCATAAATGCTGCCTCTTTCATGGAGACATCATCATGCTCTGCCCGAGCCATAACATCGACCATTGCTTTTACGATAATTTCGTCCAGCTCATCATTAACTACCTTGAGGGCCCAATGCTCGCCAGTGCGATTTTGCTGCCACTCAAGATAGCTCACGACAACGCCACCGGCGTTCGCTATTATGTCAGGAATCACTTCCACGCCACGCTCTTCAAGCAACTGGAACGCCTTGTCATCAACCGGCCCATTTGCAAGCTCCAGTACCACAGACGCTGCAATGCTTTGTTCATTCTCCGCGTGAACTACCTCACCAAGCGCCGCAAATACGAGCACGTCTGCTTTAACGCTTAAAATCTCTTCGCTCACTCCTACCTTACCGTCTAATTTCGCAAGTACATCCCTATCAAATTCGAGCCCCTTAAAGTCCAGCCCGTCTGGGTTCTCAATCATTTGACGCGAGTTCGCAGCGGCAACTATCTTCACACCAAGCTCTTCCTGAGCGATTTGGGCGAAGTAGAAGCCAACGTTACCAATTCCCTGCACCGCGACAGTCAAGCCTTTCGTGCTCACGCCCTTCGCTTTGCAATACTCCCTGAGCGCAATCACGCCACCGCGGCCAGTCGCTTCCGTTCTACCCTCGCTGCCACCTTGCGCTATAGATTTACCTGTAAAGCTCGCGTGCGACTCGTCACCGGTCAGTTTCTCATACTCGTCAACCATCCAGCCGATAATCTTGTCGTCAGTATTTACATCTGGTGCCGGTACATCAAGCTCCGGGCCTATGACATCTTTAAGCCCCCCAACGAACTGCCGTGAGACAGCCTCGACATGTTTTTCATCGTACAGCCGCGGGTCAAACGCCACGCCGCCTTTCCCCCCGCCAAGGGGTATATCAACTGCCGCGCACTTGAGGCTCATGAGCGTTGCAAGGGCTCGCACTTCGTTCTTGTCGACATGTGGGTGAAAGCGTATTCCCCCTTTAAATGGCCCACGCGCATTGTTATGTTGCACCCTATAGGCCTGATGCGTCACCCCGTCCACTGTTATTTCAAAGTGGTGTTCATACATTGGCTTCAGCACGTCATCAGTCTCAGCCGCACTTAAACCGACGCGTTTTGCCGCGCGCCGAATCATCGCCTCAGCACTCTCAAGCATGTTCATACCATACCTCCTGTCCTTATGACTAATTATACCGCTTCATACGTAAAACATCGCCCCTTTGAGCGATGTTTTGTTCATAAGTTAGGTCAGTCTTTTTTCTTATCGAGCTTGTTCAATCTTTGGACATTGATAAGCCAGTACACTACCAGGGCC
>CAXYYW010000047.1:0-5843 GCA_964293235.1 uncultured bacterium
CGTTTCCAGGGTAGAGAGCCTGAAAGAACGCTAGGTGCTTTCAATCTCTACCGGATTTGAATATAATAGCGATATATGAATAAGCATAACCGTGAAGTAGGCGCGGTCAACCCCTTGCTGATTGCGAGTATTTTGCTTGGAATTGTCGCTGCTGGCTTTGCTGGCGGGTTTATTTGGGCATATGGCAACTATGTCGATCAACGGGACAATACAACGCAGAAAATAGATGCTGCCGTCACCGAGGCGAAAAAAGCTCAGACCGCCGAAGACGAAAAAGCATATCTTGAGAAAGAGAAGCAGCCATATAGTCAGCTGGTAGCTCCAGATGATTTGGGCCGCGTTACTATCAGCTACCCGAAGACATGGAGTGTATACGTGGCGGAATCTAGCTCAAGTGGTTATGAGGCATATCTCAACCCGGGCGCGGTGCCAGCCGTGGCGAGTTCGCAGGCATTTGCGACGCGTGTGGAAATTACAGATAAGAGTTATGAGGACGTCGTTGGCAGCTACGCGTCTCTCGTTAAAAAGGGCGATCTGACATCGGCCCCCATAACAGTCAACAACTTTAACGGCGTAAAGCTTGAGGGCAAATTTAGTACGACTCGCAATGGGTCAGCCGTAATATTTAAGGTTCGCGACAAAACCCTCATACTTTCAACGGACATAGACTCTATGAAGGGTGACTTTAACGACATTGTCGTCAAGTCGCTCGACTTCAATCCTTAAGACTTACATTTTGAAACCATAGCCACTTTTTTTCGCTCTGCTTTGCGATGTATACTATATATAGATGAAGGGAACAGAGGGGACGCCGGTACATGCATCGTTGCCATCTATATATGTGGCAGCTCATGAATTGAAGGCTCCGCTGGTTCTTATGCGCCAGCTCGCATTTGAGCTAAAAGCGTCAAATCCTGCTGAAGATATCCAGACCATAGAACGTCTGCAACTAACTGTCGAGCGAAGCCTCAGGCTCGTTGAACAGCTTACGAAGACAAGTCGGCTAGAAGACTCATTATTTGAGAGTGAGCCGCTACTCGCAAAGGCGATTTGTCGCGCAGTTAGCGACGAAATGACGCCCTATGCTCGGGCATCGGGCCAGGAAATCCTTGTTCGAGTGTCGCGTAAGAGCGGTGTTGCCATAGGTCACCGGGCACTACTCACGGCGCTTCTCGTGAACTTATGTGACAATGCAATCACGCACAATCCCGAAGGCTCAACGGTGGTTGTTGCGGCAAATGCAAGCAACACGGCCGTTACCTTTAGTGTTCGCGACGAGGGCCCACGGATGAGTCACAGCGTGTTCAATGCTATGCGCTCACAACTTGGCAAAGGGCCGCTCCCTGCAGGCGATAGGCCGCGGAGCAGCGGGCTAGGGCTATGGATTGCCTCGCAGTTTGCGGAAGCAATGGGAGGTGTGTTGACGCTAACGCGTCATCACGAGGCTGGTATTACTGTTTCGGTTGCGCTGCCGCACTCTAAACAGATGTCACTCTTATGACGAATATCTTGCTCATAGAAGATGATCATTGGCTTTCCGATAGTTATACGCGTACTTTAACGGGGCAGGGCTACGCCGTTGAATTTGTTGACAACGCCGAGGCCGCCATGCGCTCGGTCGAAGAACATATGCCGGATTGCATAGTTGCTGACGTCATGCTTGAAGGGCATACGGTATTTTCTCTGCTGTACGAGCTACAAAGTTACGACGACACGCGCCGTATACCGGTAGTTCTGTGTAGCAACTTGGGGCACGATACTCTCACGAAGACACGGCTGCATCACTACGGTGTCGTGGCGGTTCTTGACAAGGCAACGCTTACTCCAGACTCGCTTGACCTTGCCATAAAGGAAGCGCTATGAAGCCTATCCGCACAAAAGCGATAGTTTTGCGTCGCACAAACTACGGCGAAGCGGACCGTATATTGCAACTGCTGACACCCGATCACGGCAAAATCTCTGTCATGGCCAAAGGGGTTAGGCGCGAAAAAAGCCGCCTGGCTGGGGCGGTGGAGCTGTTTGCTATTTCCGATGTGTCGCTTGTATCGGGAAAAGGTGAGATATGGACGTTAACAGGGGCAAAAATGGACACATTTTTTGCACGTATTTTGAGCGATTACGAGCGCATGCAGTTTGCGTACGAAGCCATAAAACAGGTATCTCGCTCCGCGGAGCAGGTGAGTGACCCAGTGTATTTTACTCTCCTGCAGACAACACTGGCATCGCTCGATGACTCTGAAATTTCATATGACATCACGGTTTCATGGTTTTGGTTGCAGCTTGCCATACTCGAAGGTCAGGGGCTCAACCTCGCGACCGATGTGAATGGCATGAAGCTTGTCGAAGACAAGAACTACTCGTTTGACCCGGATTCCATGTCCTTTTTCTTCCTCGAAAACGGTGATTTTACAACTGAACATATAAAATTACTACGCCTTCTGTCGGCGCAGCCACCAGCAGTTGTTTCGAAAGTGAAGGGGATTATGCCGCTTCTACCTCAGGTTCGCTGGCTCGCTGAGCGGCTACTTAACTAGTGACGAGTTTTAATGCTGCGTGGCTAAGGTTGGCCTGGTCACGTTGCGTTTGCAAATCATCTAGATAATTCTCGAGAGTTTCCAGGTAGGCCCGAGCAGCTTGTTTTTGGGCTGCGTAGTCGGTATCTGAAACTCCTCTTCTGATGACAAATTGCTCAATAGTAGAGCTATCGACACCTGATGGCGCGATATCTTGGAGCTCGGCTACGGCGGCATCAAGCATAGACCTTGCCACATCTTCACTACCTGTTAGCCTGGCGATCTGTAACTCAAAATAGTCAATTTTGGCATCGAGCGATGGGAGTTCGTCGTCCGCCCAGCCTGTGAGGGAGTTGCCGTTTAATAAGCTCCGAGCTTCATGAGACAATTTTTTTCTTAGCGCAGCTAATTCTTCAGGGTTTAAGGTGCCGATATTCTCGAGCTCAAGCTTTTGTGAAGTCAGTTCAACAATACGAGCCGACCGTACAGACTCTGGAGTGTTTACCCACTCCTCAAATAATTGCATGAAACGCTCTGGTTTGGTATCTGTATGTAGCCGCTCACTTCTGTATCCGTTGACGTCCGAGTTTGCGACCCACTGAAAGCGAATCATATAATCGTGATCTTCTGGGTGTTCTTGCTCGACCCAATCCCTGAAGTATGGGTTGTCGGGGTTGTAACGTATCATCTCTCCTCTATGTGCAGTCGTGTCAAAGGCTTCATGTATACTGCTAGCATCAGCCCTGCTAATATCCGCTTGTCGCTCATCGAGATTGAGTTCTGCCACCCTTGTCATTACGTCATCGTGGCTGATATACCCATCATCCACGGGAGGCTCTATGCCATGTGCGCGCATGTTGGATGTAATAAACTCAACCTGTGCTCGAAGACGACTAATCCTTCGGAGCACTATATTATTTGCGTTGCTAGTAAGCTTACGTTCGTGTCGTTGAGTGACCGCTTCAGCTATTCTTCCTGTTCGCTCAAGGGTCTCATTATACAGAGGGGTTTCGGACGCTTCAGTGCGTGTTTCGGGCAGGGCGGGCACAAGTGTAAGCCCTTGTCGTGGACCAACTTCTAGTTCGTCGACAGCTTGTTGTGTCATGATACTTATCCCCTTAGATTTTTGTATTCAAAAACCTTACCATCGGTATAGCACGAGCGGGATGTTTTTACAACGCTCCAGAGGTGATTCGTTTTCATAACAGGGATGGCCTCGTACTTAAAAATACAACGAATACTTATTTTGCATAACCCCGATAGCGAGAACAAAAAACCAGCCCTCGCGTTCGGCTGGCAGGAGGTGTGGCGTTCGACTAAGCGTCCCACACTGTCCATACTATTATATCAAAAATAGGGAAATTGTCAATAGGCGACGGGGGTGGTGACAAATTGAAGAGGGCCGTCAGCCCCTCTTGTAGGAAGGAAGGGGAAACACTGACGGCCCTTGTGGACAACGCGGTAGCGCGTACTCACCTGTAGCTGAGGAACCAGCCCCAGGGATCATCGTCCGGTGCGGCGATGCGGCGGAAGATGATGCCCTGCGTCGGGAGTGCGTGTTCACGCTCGACGGCCTTCCAGGCCGGCTTCTTGGGGTCGTTGGTGCGCATCAGTTGCTTGGCGATCTTACGTCGGTGAGCGGCCTTGTCGGCCTCACTGACCTTCGTCGCGCGCTCGAGGTCAACCGCACCCGTGGCCACTGGCTCGGTGATGATATGCCAGTAGTCAACATGTCTTGCGACGGGTGTTGTGCCCTTGGGGTCGAGGCTGCCCACCATCTCGAAGGCGCTGTTGATGTGGTAGAAGGCCTCATCGGGGTCGTCCTGCAGGAGGTGAACCCGCGCGAGACCAACGTGGTCGAGCGCCAGCTTCGGGCTGACAACGTCACGGCTCTCGATGGCCGCTTCGAGACGTTCGATGGCCTCGTCGATGTTGCCCCGAAGGAGCTCACCAATGCCGAGGACGCGTCGGACGTCGCCGCCCATCTCGCCCTCCCACATGTCCGGGTAGTGGTAGGTGACTTTCAGTGCTCTGCCGACGTGGCCAGACAGAGAGAGGGCCGCGACGAGCTGGAAGAGCTCCTCGAGGTCTTTGGGCGGTTGAAATGTTCGTAGCCCCGGGTCATGAACGAAGTACCACAGCTTGGCAGCTTCTTCGTACTCGGTGGCGGCGATCTGTTCACGCATGGCTTCAGCCAGGGAAGTGGGCATCTCACTCCTTCATCTCAGTACAAGGTTCGATTGTCCTGTTGCTATTTATAGCCCTAAAACACACATAAGTCAAGTTTCGAACAGGGGTGCAGTTATGGTATAATGACTCCAATGTTACAGTAAGCCATGTTTCCAACATGGACGAAGGGAGAAAACCTTAGTGTCAGAGTTAAAGATGGACGACGTTATAGCCCTCACAAAGCGTCGTGGGTTTGTGTATCCAGGAAGCGAAATTTACGGAGGTGAAGCAGGGCTGTATGACTTTGGTCCGTACGGCGTCGAGCTGCTCAACAACATAAAGAAATCGTGGTGGCGTCGCAACGTCTACCTGAAGGAAGACTATGTTGGGCTCGACAGTGCCATGTTCAAAAACCCGAAGGTCTGGGAAGCGTCCGGCCATGTTGGCGGGTTTGCTGACCCGCTCGCAGAGTGCAAAGAATGTCACACACGTATACGCGTCGACAAAGAACTCGGCAAAGTTGGCGTGCAGGCTGACGAGAAGATGTCACCCGAAGAGCTGAACAAGCTGTTCGACGAAAACCGTGACAAAATAAAGTGTCCAACTTGCGGCAAACAGAATTTTACAGAGGCGAAGCCGTTTAACTTGCTCGTGAAATCAAACCTCGGTGACTTTACCGAAGCGGGCGACAGGCCGGTGTATTTGCCAGGCGAAGCGTGCCAGGGCATATACCTGAACTTCAAAAACATCGTCGACACGACGCGCATGAAAGTGCCGTTTGGCGTGGCGCAAATAGGGAAGGCATTTCGTAACGAAATAAGCCCGCGCAACTTCCTGTTCCGCGTTCGTGAGTTCGAGCAGGCTGACACGCAGTATTTCATACGGCCAAACGAGAACAAAGAGGCCTACGAACGTATCAAACAAGACAGGTGGGATTGGTATGTGAACGACCTTAGCTTGAACCCCGAAAATCTCAAGTGGCACCAGCACGAAAACCTCGTGTTCTACGCGAAAGACGCGTGGGATATAGAGTACAATTTCCCGAGCTATGGCTTTGACGAAGTCGAGGGTATACATGACCGCACCGACTACGACCTGAGCCAGCACATGAAGTTCAGCGGCACCGACCTGAACTATACCGACCCATTCACACAGGAAAAA
>CAXYYW010000048.1:0-5650 GCA_964293235.1 uncultured bacterium
AGTCAAGAGACAGCGACTTGAGTTGTGTGCTAGAAAAATCGCCATTTACTGTCGACGCGCCCGTCTCAATGTTCAATGCTAGCGGAGCATTCTCGGCCAGCTCAACGTTTAGTGAGCTTTGCATACGGCCCATGCCCATCCACCAGTTAGATGTAGATGATGTTTCAAGCGTGACGTACTGGGTATCGTCTTGTAGGTATGAATTACCCTGGTTCAGGGTTAGGTAGTCACTGTGGAGATCGGCGGTGTACCCCTCTTGGCTTGGGCTTGAGCTAAAGTCTAAACTCACCGCGCCTGTTTTAAGCGTAAGGTTCAACCCGCCTTTTGCAGCCTCCGTTATGGTCCCATCCGTAGTCGTGACTTCTTGGGATCCAATATTCGTTTGATCGTTATAGTAGGGATTATCAACCGCGACTAAATACGCAAGCGTTCCAAATGTCAGCGCAAGCAGCACCGCGAGAAGACCGCTCAGCCAACCACTCAGTGACAACATGGAGATACCCGCGCCAATGATAAGTATTGGCCAGAGCTGCCATAGATTCCAGAAATGAACCGAAACGATACCGAGATTATCGAGCAAGAACAGTGTACCAACAATGATAAACGCTATGCCCCAGAAAATTGAGCCTGAACGATATTTCCTCTTGCGCTCTGAGGTAGCTTTTGCCTTCTTTTCTTCAACTGGGACAGCTGGCTCAACAACTTCCGCCTCAACAGGCTTCTTTGCTTTCTTTTCAGCCATGTTATTTCCTGCCTTTCGCAATTATCAAAAATCCGAGAAGCACTATAAAGACCGGCCAAATGATATTCCACTGGAAACGGAACATCATGGGGTAGAACTGGCCAAGCAAGAACCACAGTCCAAGGATAACGAGCGCAATACCAAAGTAATTGCCAATGTTTTCCGCCCGTCCGTTTTCTTTCATTTCATGCGCGAGTGTGTCGGCGCGCTCACTTATATCAAAATCTTTCGTTTTAGGAGCGCCCTGTACCGGCATAACAAATGCCAAGATAATGTAGACGAGAACGGCTGTGCCGCCACTCAACAAACCGACTGCGACAAACAGTAAGCGCATGAGTGTTACGTCCATATCAAAATAGTCTGCAAATCCTGCAGCGACGCCCGCAATCTTTCCCCTTTCGGGTATTCTATACAACCGTCGAGCCATATTCCTCCTTTATTTATAGTACTATGATAGCACTTTTCGGAGGTGAAAACGACTAGCGACGCGTACTGCGTTTGACGCGTTTTGCCGTGCGGCTCACCGGCTTTGGCGGCTGAGTAGCGAGCAGGTTTACAAGAGCAAACGCTATGAGATTTACGAAAAAGGCAGTGGCTGTGATGCCTGTTACGCTCAGAATCTGCCATGCGACGTTTTGGTTCAAAAGCCCAACAAGCCCGGCCGCAACCAACGTCACGAGCACGAGTGTGCCGTATGCGTACTGCAGTTTCATGAGGTCAGATTGTTTTTGCCACAAAGCAAACATGTCTTTTAGCATATAATTCCCTTTCAATAGCAACTATTATATCACCTAAGAATGATATATGCAATGTTTGCGCTGAGGTTAAACACGCTCTGCATTGAGCTGCTTCGCCGCTTCCGCAGCGACAGCATCCATGATTGTGTTTACATCTTTGTCGGTTAGCGTCTTCTCGTAGCTCGCAATTGTAAGACGGAGTGTGACGGTTTTATGAGATGAGTCACCTTCCGGCTGGTAAATACTGAGTGGCGTGAGCAAATATTCGCACTCGCCGGGCTGATTTTCATTCACGGCTTGCTTCGCGATATTAAAGAGTGATTCGTACGAAACATCACTTGCAACTTTCAAAGAGATATCCTGTGTAACCCTCGGGAAGCGCGAAAGCGGTTTGTAAGCACGAGGCGTCACTTTCATAAGATGTGTCTGAAACACTTCAAACCCGGCTGCACCTTCAGGAAGCTTGAATGCCGTTCGGACGCTTGCTTTGTATTCTCCAACAACGCCAACAAAATCATCACCGCCCATGACGACCGCCGCACGTTTCGGCTCAAACGGTTTTGCGAGTTGTTCGAAGATAGCGTATTTTGTTACATCGTAGTCAGAAAGCGGCACGTAGTGAACATCTGGCGTCAAACTTTCGAGGTAGCGTTTTGCGACAAAATAACCCGTCTCGTTAGACTTTTTGGCAGCCCAGACAAGTGCGAGACGCTTGTACTCTCGCGGCAAACCCTCGTCGTCGAGGTCCCCAACGCGGTGTGCTTTGCCTAGTTCAAACAGAACGAATTCATCGTGGCCAGCCTTGATGTTCGGGTGAACTTTTTCGAGCAGGCTTGGTGTCAGGCTGAGGCGATAGTACTGCAGGTCGGGACTCAAAGCATTGCCAAGTTGGTAGGCCTGAGACGGATCTTGTCCAGCCTTTTTCAGAATGTCTTCATGCACAAAACTGTAGGTCAGCACTTCGTTCGCGCCGGCACGGCGGAGCTGCTCACGAATACGCTTCTTCACCTCAAACACCGGATTTTTGGCGGCCGGTGTAATGCTACGGCGCGGCAATTCAACCGGGAGTTTATCGAATCCGTAAAGACGCCCGACTTCTTCAACGATATCTTCAGGAAGCTCTATGTCTGTACGCCAGAACGGAGCACTGACTCGGAGCGGCGCCCTCTCGATATGAAATTCGACTGACTGGAGTAGCCCTGCCATATCATCCTCTGACAAACTCAGACCCAGCCTATCGTTTATAAACTTCGTATCTATCTCCAGCACATGCGGCTGCTCGTCACTGTGCGCCTGCGCATCGAAAACCTGTGATGCCTGACTGCCGCCCGCGACATCGTGGACCGACATAGCAAGGAGCGACAGTACGTGTGGCTGCTGCGACGCAGACTGACCTTTATTGAAGCGTGTCACCGCGTCGGTGAAGAGACCGTGACGCATGCTCGTTTTGCGGATAGCATACATATCAAATGTCGCGACTTCGAGCACGACATTTTTCGTCGTCTCTGAAACTTCGCTATTGCCACCGCCCATGACACCACCAAGTCCGACAGCTCCTTCGCCGTCAACTATAACGATGTCATCTTCGGTCAGTTCGTATGATTTATCATTCAACAGCGTTGCTTTTTCGCCGGGCTTTGCCATGCGAACACCAAGTGTTGCGCCGCGAAGCTTATCGTAGTCATACGCATGTGTCGGCTGAGCAGTGAGGAGCATGACGTAGTTTGTGACGTCGACGATGTTATTGATAGCTTTGCTTCCAAGCCGAACAAGTTCTATTTGCAACCAGAGTGGGCCGGGTCCTACTGTCACATCTTTCAGAGCAACTGCCATGAAGCGTGGTACTTTTTCACCCGCTTCGTTGAATACATTGAGCTTTAATCCTTCAGCCCCTGCAAATTCTGGTGCTTTGCTATACCAGTCTGGACTCGTAAACTTATGCCCGAGTATACCCGAGATTTCGCGCGCAACGCCAAGTTGACCAAAGCAGTCTGGCCGGTGCGTGAACATCTTGTTCTCTATGTCGAGTATGGTGTCGTTCAAGCCGTAAGCTTCTGCGAAACTTGCGCCAGGTTTGATTGCAATGTCGGTCGGCTTCCATTCGTCCGGATGTATTTCAATAATTCCTTCGTGGTCACTCCCGAGGGCCAGTTCGTCAGCCGCCGCCAGCATGCCGTTGCTTTTCACGCCGCGAATTTCTCTGGTCTCAAGTACGAATGGTTCTTTGTCTTCATAGCTTGCTGGTACCGTTGAGTTTGGCGGCAACCAAGCGGCGAACATTCCGCCGTGGACATTTGGTGCTCCACAGACAACTTGTACATGCCCGTCACTGTCACGCTCGACGTCCTTTACGACGCCACCGTCATCGACAACACAAACACTTAGCCGGTCGGCATTTGGATGCTTTTCGGCGCTAAGCACTTTCACTACTACAACGTCTTTGTACTTGTCGCTGAGATCTATAACTTCTTCAACTTGCCCGAGTTGCTGGTTAATTCTCGAAACTAGCTCGTCGACAGGCGGCAGTTCGAAATCTATGTACTGGCGGATGGTATTGAGGCTAACTTTCATAATTGCTTTCTATTATACCCTGACTTCCCTATAAACATTTAGGTTTCAAATACCCCGCCATCAACCAAACCGCCCATATAGTCGGTAACATGAACAATTGCACCTTCGAAGGTAATCTCTTCGTGCCCATTAAATTCCGTTAAGTCATGGCTCCAGGTATTTGTATATCGCCAGCCGCCCTCTAGGAATTCAGCTGGGCCGCGCAGAGGTTCATCTGCCGTGCACCGTGCCAAAGCCTTTTTGAGAAATGCAAAGACATCCTCGTGCGAGACCAAGGCATCTTCAGGTACTCCACCGCGATATTGCATAGCCCAAATAGCCTTGCCGTTATGAGTAATTACTTCCTGCCCCGAGAAGGGATTGCCGCCGTACCAATGATCGGTAAATAACGTGTCTCCCTGCTCGTACACAATCTCATGCCCGCCGTCTGGCGCGTCGCTCACTTTCACATTTGGATCAGCGTAGCCAGATTTATTCGCCGTGAGCAGGAAAGCGATAAAATCATCTCGTTTCATTTAGAACCTTCTTTCAAGCTCATCCATGGTTGCAAAGAAGGATTGCTCAAGGTCAATGTTATATTCTGAGGCAATGATGAGCAGTGACCAGATGCAGTCGCTCAGCTCATGTTGCAATTTTGCATCAATATCTTCTGCGTGGCGTTTGCCTTCCTTTGCCATAACAAGCTTCATGAGGTCACCAACATCGCCAACGAGGCCTTCAGCGTACTCACTGGCGGTCCATTGCTGCTGGCCATTGCGGGCGTTCAGCTCATCGTATTTCGCACGTATTTCCTGTGCCCGTTTTAAAAGGTCGCGTAATTCGGCCATTAGAACTGCCTCAGAAAGTCAAGCTTCGCACTCTCGAAATGACGGATGTCTTCAATATCGTTTTTCATCATGACGAGGCGGTCAATACCGCAACCGAAGGCGAAGCCGGTGTACTCGTTTGGATCTATGTCAGCAGCTTTTAGTACGTTCGGGTGAATCATGCCGCAGCCTAGGAGTTCAATCCACTTACTACCAGAACACACATTGCAGCCATCTTCACAGAATGGGCATTCAAGCGCGAATTCGAAACTTGGCTCAGTGAATGGGAAGTAAAACGGATTCACGCGGACGTTCAGCTTGCGCTCATAGTATTCTTCAAGGAACTTTTGCAGCGTCGCGACCAGCATGCCTGCGTGCACACCCTTTGCGACATAAACGCCCTCGACCTGGTAGAACGTGTGCTCATGACGTGCGTCGAGGTCTTCGTTGCGAAACACCCGGTCCGGGACTATAGCAGCTATGGCTTCGCCATTCTTCAAATTGTCAGCATACTTTCTGAGCACGCGGTTTTGCATAGTTGAGGTGTGGGCTGGAGCTATAAGTGGTTCCCCGTCTTTGTCGGTTTGCGTTGTCATGAACGTATCGTAATCATCCCGCGCCGGGTGGCCCTTCGGGAAATTCAAACTTTCAAACATGTGAAACTGGTCGTCAATCTCACGCGACTCTTCCGCGACGAATCCCATGCGTCCAAATATCTCAACGACTCGTTCTATTTCCTGCATGAGCGGGTGGGTTGTTCCCTGCTCACTCGGCAAGAGTGCCGGGCGGGACGA
>CAXYYW010000049.1:0-5513 GCA_964293235.1 uncultured bacterium
TTTTATGAGCCGGCGTCGCACTGCTTTCTGCGTCACCATGTCTGCGTACGCCTCAGCGTGCGCGGCAGTCGGAACGTAATTTGTGAGTTCGGTGAGATACGCCGAGCCACCAACAAGTTCCAGCTCGTCGCGCTTGCTCAGTTCATCGCTGAGTGTGAGCAGGTCGATTGGTTTGTGGTGTTCGTAGAGACGGAACATTGCATCGTAAATGGTCGCGTGACGCTTATCATAAAAATCGCCAGCCTTTAGACGGTCGCTTACATTCGCGAGTACTTCGTCATCTATCAAAACCGCACCGAGCAGACTCATTTCTGCGTCGAGATTTTGGGGTGGAATTCGTCCTTGTGATTCTTGCTTTGCCATACTTACCTTGCCACCCGTTTCCTATACGGTAACACGTTCGCCTCCGCCCATCAAATCGGCGACCTTACTTGCGGAGTCATCTTTTGTGGCTGCAACTGTATTTTTGTCCTCTATGACAATACTCGGCGTGAGATTACACACGTCTTTTATAGCCCGTGCGAGCTGGGTTCTATACTGTGCCTGCTCAAGCTTTTTTCTATGCAAAGCGTACTGAAATGAGAGGTGCAGCGTGTCGTCGTCAAGTCGCACATCAGCTCGGCTGAGTACGCTATGGAGTGCGGGGTTAGTCTTCTTTGTTGCTGCAAGAATGGCATCCCAGCTGAATGTGCCATCGCCGCGTTCGACTTGTTCCTTAAGTTTCTTCTTATTAGCCGGTTTTGTCTCACGTTCTTCTTTCGATATGTCCTCGCTTCCACCATCTTTTTCTTCCGACTCGCTCGGCTCCATCTGTGATTTTGTATCGCCTCGCTCTGCCGGGAAGGCAGAGTCATCAGAAAAAGAGGTGGTACGCTCGCTGTTTTGCGTCGTCCGCTTACTAGTGTCTTTGAGCTTTTTGTCGTCTATCGTCGGCCGTCCATCGTCTACTTTTGCTACAAACCCCAGCAGCGTATTGAGAAGGAGTAGTTGCGGGAAGTGTGCTTTTGGAACGGACATAAGTTTTTCGCTGAGTTCATACGATTTTGCACTCGCGTCGGGGCTATGGAGAAGTGCCGTGACGAGTTGTTCAGAGAGCGTGACTGGTGATATGCCTTGAGCGAGCATGTCAGTGAGCAACGCATGCAACTCAGCTTGTTTTTCGTCATGAATGAGTTGCAAAATAGTCGCAATATCGTGCGAACGCGCACGTCCAAGGATGGATTCGACCGTATCGGCTGTCACCTCCCCCTCCAGGCTGCCAAGCTGGTCAAGGAGGCTGATGCTATCGCGGAAACTACCGCCGCCATGCTCGGCTATGAGTTTCAGGGCTTCGTCGTCTATATCTATCTTTTCTTTTTTCGCAATCATTTTCAGGTGTTCGACAACTTTTTCGAGTGCGACTGGTCGGAAGTGGAAACGCTGCGTGCGGCTAATAATGGTCGCTGGAACCTTGTGGAGTTCTGTGGTTGCGAGTATGAAAACGGCGTGCGCTGGCGGTTCCTCTATGGTTTTGAGGAGCGCGTTAAAGCTCTCGCCAGTGAGCATGTGGACTTCGTCTATGATGTACACTTTGTACTTTGCCGAAACAGGGGCTATGAAAACTTTTTCGCGCAGGTCGCGTATGTCGTCGATGCGTCGGTTGCTCGCGGCGTCAATTTCTATAATGTCTAGGTGTCCTGCGTCCGCGTCGTACGGCAGTTCGTTTATGGCATATGCCAGTATGCGCGCTGCGCTGGTTTTGCCCGTTCCCCGCTGTCCTGTAAAGAGGTAGGCGTGTGAAAAGTTACCGTTTTTCACGGCTGATTTCAGGAGTTCGGTTACATGTTCTTGTCCGACGAGTTCGTCAAACGAAGTTGAACGGTATTTGCGGTAAAGGGCTTGGCTCATGCGGCCGCCTTTGCTTTTTCGTCGAGGTAGCAGGTGCCACAGAGAGCCTCGTAGGTGACGTCGCCGCCAACATGCTCTTCGTCTATAGCGACTTGGTCACCACTAAATACGTACTTTCCGCCAATTTTGCGCGCATTGAGCTTTGCTTGAGAGCCGCAGCGACACATAGCCGGGAGTTCTTCTATGTTGTCCGCAAGTTCAAAGAGGCGCTTGCTTCCATCAAACAGCTTAGTCGTGAAGTCATCCCGGAGTCCGTAGGCTATAACGGATATATCGTGCTTCTCCGCGAGCTCGTACAGCTGGTCAACTTGTTCAGGTGTGAGAAACTGGCTCTCGTCCGACAATAGACAGTGCACTTTTTCGAGATCGCTATCCTGTATGTAGGCAAGGACGGCATCTAGAAGGTTTGTTGTTGGCTCGACGGGTATATCAACTTTCCAGGTGAGGCCAGCGCGCGTCAGGATACTATCGCTTTTAGTGTCGATAGTCGGCTTCAGAACCAGCACTTTAAGACCGCGCTCACCGTAGTTGTACGCAGTTTTTATGAGTGTGTCGCTTTTGCCACAATTCATCGCCCCATATTTAAAATGAAGTTTTGACACGGTCCTCCCTAAAACACCTATGTTACCTACTTATTATAACGCCGCGACACTGACGCGCGCGACGTAGTTAGCACAACAGCTACTTCTTCCAGTCACCACCATTACGGCGGTTTCTGCCTTTTGTGTGCCAGTCGTGGGGGTCTGCTGTGATGATCTGTTTGAACAGCTTTTTGGCGGTTGCGGTGTATAACTTATTTTCCGAAACGTATACACGGTTGCTGGCGAATTCTTCATGCAGTTTCCCTCCAACGTATGCTTGTTCGACCAGTTCCATGTCAACATCGAGGTTGTCAGCATCTTTAGCAATTTTTGCCTCTATACTTTCGTGTTTTTCGTATTCTTGCCAGAGTTCGTAGAATTCTTTTTCTATAGCTGTGTCAGCAAGCATATCCTGTATCCCAAGCTCTTCGTTCCGGATAACATACTGCCGTGCTAGGTAGTCGACATCTCCGGTTCTGCTTTCGGCAATATCATGCACAAGGACCATCTTCGCGAGTTTTCCTGTGTCGACACCATTTTCGTTAGCCGCAATAATCATCGCAATCCAAAACATTCGAAAATGATGCTCGGCAAGGTTCGCAAAGTTTTTGCCGTGAAAACGCCGCCACATCCTATCAATTAGCCGTATATTTCCCATCTCAAACAAAAATTCTACGTCGCGCTTCGCCATTATTCCTCCTCAGGTATTTATCCTAGTATAACAAAACGGAACCCCGAAAGGCTCCGTTACTTTGACGTCGTTTGTTTATAATCCGGCTTCGACTGCTGCCCAGACCGCTTCGCGGTTGTCTTCTGGGATGACGATGCTAACTTGGTCGCCAACGCGAGCCTTGAAATATGTGACGCTCGCGAGGAGGACGCGGTATTCACGGCCGGCAGCTTCAACGTAGTACGCGCCGTCATGTTGGACGAGCTGACCAATGATTTGTCGACGTGCGACTGGGCCAATTTGCTTGTAAATAAAGCTGCCGTCGTCGGCAATGGTAAGTTTGAGTATGTCGCCTTCAACAAGCTTTGATTTGCTTGCGTAGTTCGCTGGGACTGGGTAATTTTTGCCATCGGGTCCGACCATGCTCTGGCCGTCAAAGACGCCTTCTATAACCTTGCCGGCTACTTCTTCTGTATTTGGTCGAACAATACCGTCATCGTCACCGATAACGCTGATAAGCAATTCCTTTGCGGCGGCTAAATTCGTCTCGGCCTCGGTAATAAGCGCCTTGAGGCGTTTTACCTGTTTTTCTGGTAATTCAGACATATTTCTCGCAGTTCCTTGTCTGTGTTTTTACTCATTAATTATGCTTTAAGAGTATCACCCGCCCTACCCCATGTCAATACGCCTGTTTTCCACACAAATTTATGAGGCCGTGGTAAAAACGTTGTCAATTTCATCGTTGACTTTACTTGCTCGTCACGCTTCTTGCGTGCTTGCGGGATAATGTGTCGCTGTTGCTATTGAATGCCTTGAAGTACATATGCGGCGTTGGTTGCATCTAGGAGGTCAGGCTTTGCTGCGTCAAGTATTTCTGATACATAAATAACGAGTTGCTTTTCCCGCAAGCGCTCAGTCGCGGGCATTGCATTGATTTTGCCAACGAGATAATCAGGATTGCTTTGGATAGCGTCAACATAGCTCGCGAAAAGCTCTGATTTATTACCCCATGGCCAGCCAGAACCTTTGCCCACCATGCCCACGAGTACCGTCTCCTCGGTGATATGAGCGTAACTCCCCGCGGCAAATGTGTCCTCAATACCCCAAAAGGTATCCATATAACTGGTAAATGACACTTTTAACTCGTGATCAATACCGTCAGTTATCATGTTCTCAAAGCCGAGCATGTCGATACCACAGCTCCTTGCATTGATCATTTGGGTTGCAAAAGCACTCTCCTGACCTTCTTTTAACATGGAAATCATGTTTTCGAGGTTGTTTACAATTATCATCCTGTCGTTTTCGTCGATGTCTTCAGGAGGGACTGTCCATATCCAACGCAGTGAATTCTCGAGTTCGGGAACGATCTCAGAGTCTTCCTTCAGGGCACGAGCCAGTCGCTCGGTTATCATAGAGTCGCAGAGCTCAGTAAAGTTTTGAACAGTATCTGAAGCTAGCAGGTTATCAGTAACATATCTAAAGATTGCGTGCGACGATTCATGCACCATCGTCGCTTTTAGGCCGCCATATGTATTCACGATGCGGTCGCCTTCAATATCACTTGGTATTTCCACGACGATTTTGTCAGGATAATCACTATCGCTACCCGCAAGTCGGTAATCTTCCTTTGAATCACGTACAAAGACAAGGGTTGGATACTTATGACTGACATAATTTACAATCGGGTCTTGCAATGATTCGGCGAGCGCCTCTTGATAAGTAGCGGGTAAGGTGTCGCGAAAGCTGTAGGTTCCATTGGCTATAACTCCATCGTAGTTGCCTTGTCCAGATGAGAGTAGCTCTGGCTGTTTAGGGATAGGCAAAATGATGCAATCGGCTGGATTTATCCTTGGCGTAGCGCACACCCCATCTGTTGACCTAGGGAGATTGTTAATGTCAGCACCAGAGATTTTGATAGGTATAAATGGCGCACGGTACCCAATAAACTCTGGGCTCACTCCAACAGTGGTATGTATAACATATGGGTTTACGACTGCACTTGCCACTGCCCCTACAGCAAGCCGGTGTAACACTGTTGCTGTACTCCGTGTTTTACGAGGGGCTTGCTCGTGGTCAGAAGCAATACCGTCTACTCCATCAATACCTTTACGCATCTCTTAATTATAGCATAATAGATAAAAATAGTCAATTGCACCAAGCGTTTTTGAGAATGTATCACAACAAAAAACACCCCTGCTATGGGGTGTTGTTTGTAAACAATCTCTAGTCTTTCAGGTTCTAATTCTGTAAACATCTTCTTGCACTCAGGACAGATGCATTTTCTCGTTTGAAGGGCGCACAAACTGTACAACAGTACTGTGCGGAGCACTAGAGAACGAAAAATGCATATGGACGAGTGGGGTCAGCAGAGGTCT
>CAXYYW010000050.1:0-5437 GCA_964293235.1 uncultured bacterium
AATCGACACCGAACGCTGGTTTCCGAACAAGTACGAAAAGCCGCCCGCTCTTTGTCGTTTCCTCCTCTCAATTCTCACTATAGCCTACGGCGTAGCTTGAATTGGGGACGAATCACCACAAAATTATACCGAAACAGAGACAAATAGACAAGGTATACTAGTATGCATGGATATGCCCGACGAAACGTTTGCTGACTTTATCTCGCGCGCCATGGATGACTTACCGCAGCGTTTTATAGAGCATCTCGACAATGTCGCCATAACCTATGAAGATGAACCAACACCAGAACAGTTGACGAAGCAGGGGGTCAGCGAGAATCAGCTGCTCCTTGGTCTGTACGAGGGGATTCCGCTGACGAAGCGCGGGGCGGGGTATAATTTGGTGTTGCCAGACAAGATAACCATATTTAAGAACCCAATCCTTATGCTCTCACACGACGAGTCGGATTTATATGAACGCGTAAAGCGTACGCTTTGGCACGAAATAGCTCATCACTACGGCCTCGACCATGGTCGGATCCATGAACTAGAAAAGAGGTAGTACATCTGTTATACTGCTCTGTGCACTTTTGCGGGTATCGTATAACGGCTATTATGCTACCTTCCCAAGGTAGAAACGAGAGTTCGACTCTCTCTACCCGCACCATAGAAAATGCCCTGATTATGTCAGGGCATTTTCTTGTATTAGTTTTGAGAAAAGAACCGTATAGAGTACTATATGAATATGCGTTCATATAGTTGTTGTACGGTATCTCCTATCTCGACGGATGTAGACTCTGTGGCGGAAACGCTAAAGATACTCAGCGAGCCGAACCGGCTGCGTATTTTGTGTATTTTGCAAGATGAGGGCGAACACTGTGTATGCGAATTTAACGAGCACATGGCGGATGTACCGCAGAGCCTTCTTTCTCATCACCTGGCAGATCTACGTGAAGCTGAGCTAGTGCGAAGTGAGAAGCGGGGGTTGCGCGTGTACTACAGATTGACACATAAGGGTGCACATGTCACGCGAAAGGTACTTTCACTAAACGCAGAAGGGAATGAGCATGAACATTGAAGTAGTTGGTACAGGCTGTCCAACGTGTCGCCAGCTGTACGCGCTGACGCTCAGGGCGGCCGATAGAATTGGGAACGATGCAAGAGTTGAATACGTGACTGAAACTGCGGGTATGAAACGGCTTATGGAACTTGGTCTCATGCGTTCGCCGGCTGTCGTTGTAAACGGAAAAGTTGCGATGATTGGTTACGAGCCAAGTATTGATAGCATCAAAGACAAGATACTTGAGGCTGCGGCCTAATGGGCATATTTGCTCCGTATCAGTGGCTAGCTGATTGGCTAACATACGGTGCTTTAGGGCTAGACAACGGTAGTCACTTGGCGGGAAGTCTTAATTTCTTTATCTACGACAGCCTAAAAATTGTCACGCTGTTGTTGCTAGTCAATTACGTCATGGCCATCATCCGTCACTATATGCCGCTTGAACGGGTGCGGGACTTTCTGGCAAGCCGAAATTGGCACGGTCTCGACTATGCCCTCGCGGCACTGCTTGGTCTCGTGACGCCGTTTTGTTCGTGTTCGTCTATACCGCTGTTCGTTGGCTTTACAGGGGTTGGCATACCGCTTGGGGTGACACTGACATTTCTGGTCGCCTCTCCACTACTTAGTGAGATGGCCATAGTGCTACTGTGGGGCGTTTTCGGATGGAAAGTCATGACTATCTACATAATCTCAGGGCTTATTGTGAGCATACTTGCTGGGTTTGCGCTGCGTCATGTCGACCCGAAAAAGCATATCAATCCAGATATACTTGCGCTGTCGGAACTGAAGCCTATAAAAGCTGAAGGCGCGAAACGGTTTGAGCGAAAATTCCTAAAACAATGGCTGCGTGAAGCCTGGGAATTGTCTAAGAAGCTCATTCCGTACGTCCTCATTGGCGTAGGCGTCGGAGCGGCTATACATAACCTTATGCCGGCTGATTTTTTGACGACCACGCTTGGCAAAAATACCTGGTGGTCTGTACCAGTCGCGGCACTAGTTTCCGTACCTATGTATGCAAATGCGGTCGGCGTCGTGCCGATAGTTGAAGCGCTTGTCGCGAAAGGCGTGGGGGTCGGGACGGCGCTTGTTATACTTATGGCAACCATAGGGCTGTCCTTTCCAGAGGCACTTATACTGAAGAAAGTTATGAGCGCGAAGTTACTTGTTGTTTTCTTCGGTATTGTTGCGCTTGGGATTATTGCGATAGGGTATGTGGTAAATATACTTACGTAAGTCATCTTGCCATTTCCGTCCCTGTTATGTATACTATCTCTTGCCCTTAAACGGGGAAGAGTTGCAAATTGAAAGATTGCGATTCTCCCGTGCGATGTACGCCGTAGGCTATACGGAGCACGGAAGAGGAGAAGGCAGTGCCGTAAAGCAAAGCGATGAAACGTGTTTTGTCGCGAAGCCGAAAGGTCTGACTTCGACGAGCGGGTGTAGCTCAGTTGTTTAGAGCGCGTCCTTGCCAAGGACGAGGTCCAGGGTTAGAGTCCCTGTACCCGCACCAAATAAAAGACCTCATGGATGAGCCTGAGGTTTTTTATTTGGTCAAAGATGCTAGGCAGTAACGGTTCTTTTTCGATACTGCCGCAGCGAGCCAAGGTAGAAGACTGCGAGGATACCGACACACCAGGCCAGGGCAATCCAGGCTTTGTCACCAGCTACGCCCTGCGTCATGAGCGAGCGCAAGGTCTCGACGATTGGTGTGAGGGGTTGGTTTTCTGCAAAACTACGGAGCCAAGGCGCCATAGATGCCGTCGGAACGAACGATGGGCTGATGAATATAAGCAGCATGAGTATGTAGCTAAACGAGCCAGCGCCTTCGGCTGATTTTGCGAGCAGACCAAAGAAAAGCGCCATCCATGTTGTCGCGAGCGTAAATAACGTGAGCAGTGCGGCGAATGTTAGCCATCCGCCCCACCCAGCCGGCGAACGGAACCCTATGCCAAACGCAACGAGCAACACAAGCAGTGAAGAGAACAAATTTGATAGCGTTGATGACGCAGCTTGTCCGGTGAGTATAGATGACGGGGCGACAGGCATTGTCCGAAATCGATTAATGATGCCTTTTTGGATGTCGACATTCAAGCGGAAGGCGGCGTAGGCAATACCACTGATAACCGTCATGACGATAATGCCTGGCGTGATAAAGTTCACGTAGCTGATATCGCCAGTTTGCTGACCGAGTGCGCCACCAAAAACATAGACGAACATAAGAAGTAGCGCGATGGGCGTTAGAACGACAGTAATGATGGTATCGGGACTGCGGACTATATGTTTCAGGCTACGTTTTACCATGGTCCACGTGTCTTTAAGAGCTTGCATGTTACTTATCCTCCTTTCGGGTTATCGCTAGGAAAACCTCTTCAAGCGTTGGTTGCTTTTCGATGTATTCTTTCTTAGTTGGTGGCAAAAGTTTCTTTAGTTCGTTGAGGGAGCCCTGAGTGATAATCCGACCGTCATGCAAAATTGCTATATGGTCAGCCAGCTGCTCTGCCTCTTCAAGATATTGAGTCGTCAGGAAGATGGTTGTACCGCTATTGGCCAGCGACTCGATAGTCTTCCACATATCATTGCGTGCCTGTGGGTCGAGTCCGGTGGTCGGTTCGTCCATAAAGATGATAGGCGGGTTGCCTATGAGGCTCATAGCGATATCGAGCCGGCGTCGCATACCACCAGAGTAGGTGAGCACGCGACGGTCAGCCGCGTCTGTTAAATCGAACTTCTCAAGTAGCTGGTTGGTTGTTAGCTTTGAATTTGCTACATGCCGAAGGTCGGCAATAAGCTTCAAATTCTCGCGGCCAGTGAGTATATCATCGACAGCGGCAAACTGGCCGGTAAGGCTGATTGATTCCCGGACTTTCGCAGGTTCTTTCGTGACGTCATAGCCATGTACTGTTGCAGCGCCATCGTCCAGGTCGAGAAGGGTTGTCAAAATGTTTATTGTCGTGGTTTTGCCTGCGCCATTTGCGCCCAGTAGGGCAAATACAGAACCCTGTTTGACGACAAAAGATACATTTTTTAACACCTGGACATTTTTGTATGATTTTTGTAGTGCGCTAACGTTGATTGCTAACTGTTCGCTCATAACCCCCCGTTAGTTTATTGTTACGTTTTCGACGTTTGCCTTCATGGCCTTGAGCAAGGCGTAGGTAATCTTGTCCATGGTGGCGCCGTCAAAGTTTGTTTTCTTTGCTTCCGAGTGGTGGAATGAGACGTTTTCGAGGACGGCATTTTTAAACGTCGCTTTGCGCACGGATGTTTTTTCGAAAACTACGTTCGTGAGTGTTTGGTTGTCGAAAGCGAGGTCGCTAAGGTCGCACATGTTAAACACGGTGCCTTTCAGTGTGATACCGCTAAGATCCGCGCCGCTAAATGCGCAACGAGCAAATTTCGCATCTGTTAAGTTTGCATTTGTGGGGTTCGAGCGAGAAAGGTCACAACTTTCAAATCGTGAACCGGTCAGATTAGCCTCAGAAAGGTTTGACTTGTTAAGATCGCTCGCCATAAACTGCGCGCCAGTAAGGTTTGTGCCGACAAAGCTTGTTCCGTGAAGGTCAGCCGCTTTGTAGCGAGCATTGGTCGCGTCAGCATGATCAAAGTTCGTTCCGTGAAGATCGCTCATGCTGAAGTTGCCGTCGACGAGCGAGGTGTCGGCAAGGTCCGAGTCATGAAGATCGGTCGCGCGGAAGCGATTGTCGCCTGACTTAAATATGTTCTTTATATCTTCAAAAAGGGCAGGGCCAAATGGCAGCTCTTGTTTCTCAGTTTTGTCGTACTCGATATTTTCCATGATTTCCGAAGCATCGCCAAATGATTCGGTTACGAGCTTGTATGCTTCGTCGTCTGATTTACCCTCTTTTTTGAGGTCTTCGTACTTTTCAGTGAGGTTGACAAGCAGTTCTTGCTCGACATCTGCCCGTGAAGGGAAGTCGCCGTACGGTTTAAATGCGTCGTTTAGAAATTGTTTAAGTTTGTCGTTCATATATTTCTCCTTATAAAAGTTTTTCTAAAAGTTTTTTCGCGTAGGTCCAGTTATCTATGTTGGCTTTGTACTGCGTTTCGCCACCTGGTGTGATGTGGTAGTAGCGGCGTCGTCCACCCTGGGTTTCGTCGCCCCAATATGAGGTGATAAGCCCGTCGCTCTCGAGCCGCTTCAAACTGGAGTACATGGTCGCCTCTTTTAGCTCGTACTCCTGGCCTGATAGCTCTTGGACGAGTTTCGTTATCTCGTAGCCGTATTTATCGCCACTGCTCAGGAACTTCAGGATAATGGTATCCGTGTGTCCTCGGAGTAGATCTGACGTCAATTTATTATCTATCATATTTATAGTGTATATCAAAGTACTATGACAGTCAAGGTAATTATTATTCTAAAATATATTGTTTGTTTAA
>CAXYYW010000051.1:0-5321 GCA_964293235.1 uncultured bacterium
ATTTCAGGATATCTCCGGCGCCTGCAACCGCGAGCCGGACACGGTCAAAATCCGCGATGTCAGTGGAAAGAACAGGTCGTGCCATGACTATGCCTCCTCGCTTTCGTCTTCAGCTTGATATTCTTCGGCGGTTTCGATACTCATACCATCGTCCAGCTCGATATCACCGAATTCGTCAGCTTCATCGCCAACAGTTTCTTCTTCATCGTCAGTCGCTACAACAGTATCATCGGCGATATCATCGGCCGTGACGCCTGAGCCCTCGTTGTCGCTGAGCAGCACGTGCTCGGCATCGACAACCTCAGCATCTTCGACGAGATCAACGCGGAGACCAAGTCCCTGGAGTTCCTTCACGAGAACGTTGAAGCTCTCTGGAATCTTCGGACCGGTAATCTGCTCGTTCTTGATGATCGCCTCGTACGCCTTTGCGCGGCCGTAGACATCGTCAGATTTGATAGTCAGCATCTCCTGGAGCGTTGTCGCGGCACCGTAGGCCTCGAGCGCCCAGACCTCCATCTCTCCGAAGCGCTGGCCACCGTTTTGCGCCTTACCACCGAGTGGCTGCTGCGTAACCATAGTGTATGGACCAGTCGAGCGAGCGTGAATCTTGTCTGCAATCATGTGGTGCAGCTTAATCATGTACATGTTACCAACAGCGGTCTTTTCCTCGAATGCTTCACCGGTGCGGCCATCGTAGAGCTGGACCTTGCCGTCTTCTGGGAGGCCGGCTTTCTTCAGTTCAGCCTGGATAGTCTCTATAGGAACACCGTTAAATGGTGGCGTTGCGACCTTGTAGCCAAGCATACGCGCGGCCATACCAAGGTGCGTTTCAAACAGCTGCCCCAGGTTCATACGACTCGGGACACCGAGTGGGTTCAGCATGACGTCAACAGGCGTGCCGTCTTCCATAAATGGCATGTCTTCAACCGGAAGGATACGTGCAACGACGCCCTTGTTTCCGTGACGACCAGCCAATTTGTCACCGACAGCAACCTTGCGAAGCTGAGCGACAAAGATTTGGATTTGCATGAGGACACCAGCTTTGAGCTCGTGGCCGTTTTCGCGGCTAAAGACTCGAACACCGACAACCTTGCCGTACTTACCATTGCCCATGCGCTGTGAGGTATCGCGAACATCTTTGGCTTTTTCACCGAAGATAGCACGGAGAAGTCGCTCTTCTGAGCTGAGCTCCTGCTCACCCTTTGGTGTAATCTTGCCGACGAGGACATCACCTTGCTTCACTTCTGCGCCGACACGGACAATACCGTTTTCGTCGAGGTGGCGGAGGCTTTCTTCTGAAACATTCGGGATATCGCGGGTAACAATTTCTGGGCCAAGCTTCGTCTCGCGAACTTCAACCATGAAGTCATCTATGTTGATGCTTGTCAGTTCGTCATCTTTCACCAGGCGGTTGCTCAGGATGATAGAGTCATCCATGTTGTAACCCTGCCATGGCATAAACGCGACCAGCAGGTCACGGCCGAGCGCCAGCTCGCCGTCAGCAATAGATGCGCCCTCTATGAGAACGTCGCCCTTCTTGACCTTATCACCACGAGTGACCTTGACTTTTTGGTTTATGGAGCGGTCATCGTTACTTTGTTCAAAGTGAACAACAGAGTAAATCTTGATCTCTTTTGGACCGTACTTGACGTGAACTTCGTCTGCGTCAGCACGGACAATCTCGCCGTCAGCCTCAGCTACGATGAGCTGTGAGGTGTTGCGAGCAATATCGCCTTCGACACCAGTACCGACTATAGGACTCGAGGTCTTCACGAGCGGGACGGCCTGACGTTGCATGTTTGAACCGGTCAAGTTGCGGTCAATACGGTTCTTCTCAACAAATGGAACGAGCGCGGCCGTTGTACCGATAACCTGCATCTTGCTGGCGTCCATATACGTCACTTCGTTTGAGTCGACTTCGGCTGGGAAGAGGTTCTTGCGCGCAGAGACGCGAGTTTCAGTAAATTTGCCATCCTTCAGCTTGTTTCCGGCCTCAGCGATGATTTCCTTCGCCTCCTGGGCGGCGTCGAGATATTCGACGTCACCAGTTACTTTACCCTTCACAACTTTGCGATACGGCGCTTCTATAAAGCCATATTCGTTAATACGAGCGTAGCTTGCAAGGTTCAGCACGAGACCAATGTTTCCACCTTCTGGCGTCTCAATGATGTCGATACGCGAGTAGTGGGTTGAGTGAGCATCACGAACTTCAAAACCGGCGCGTTCGCGGCTGAGTCCGCCAGGACCCATAGAGCTGAGGCGTCGTTTGTGTGAAAGTTCTGAAAGTGGGTTTGTCTGATCCATGAACTGTGAGAGCTGTGAGCTCGCGAAGAATTCACGGACAGCAGCAACAACTGGACGCGCATTTATGAGCTGGCCAGGGGTGACATGTTCTATATCACTCACACTCATGCGGTCTTTGGCATTGCGGTCCATACGAAGCATACCTATACGGAATTGGCGCCCAACAAGCTCACCAACGAGCTTGATGCGGCGGTTATGCAGCGCATCTATATCATCTGGCGCTTCTTGCGTGTTATTCAGACGAATAACTTCGCGGACAATAGCTACAAGGTCGTCTGTGCGCATAATGCGGTTTTCAGCCGTGTTTGGCACGTTCATACCAAGACGCTGATTCATCTTGTAACGGCCGACACGTGACAGGTCAAATCGCTTAAAGTCAAAGAACATGCGCTCAATCATGCTGCGCGCGTTTTCGACCGTCACGAGGTCACCTGGGCGAAGGCGTCGATAGACTTCGACAAGCGCTTCGTTTGTACCCTTGCTTGGGTCTTTTTCGAGCGTTGCGTCTATATAGTTAACCTCGCCAGTGTCGACGTCTTTGAAGAGTTCATGAATAGCTTTTTCTGTACCGTAGCCAAATGCGCGGAGCAGTGTTGTCACGGCAATCTTACGGCGGCGGTCAATTTTCACATACATCGCGCCGTTTGCAGCAGTCTCAAACTCAAGCCAAGCACCACGGCCAGGGATAAGCTTTGCACCGTAGTTATTGCGGCCATTATGTGCGTCAGCAGTAAAGAAAATACCAGCGGAACGAATCAGCTGGCTCACGACGACACGCTCAGCGCCGTTTATAACAAACGTGCCACGCTCGGTCATCCATGGGTAATCACCCAGGTAAATTTCACTCTCTTTAACTTCGCCAGTCACTTTGTTCGTCAGCTCGACGACAGCCTTCAGGGGCGCTTCATAACTAATGTTATTCTCGCGGGAGTAGACTTCTGTCGTCTTAGTCTCCTCAAAGTGATATTCCTTGAACCGAAGCTCAAGTTTCTGTCCGGTGTAGTCTTCTATAGGGTTAATCTCTGCGAAAATCTCGCCGAGCCCTGTCTGCACGAACTCCTTCCATGATTGAAGTTGGTGCGTAATCAAGTTTGGCAAATCGAGCACGTGATCTTCTTCTGTGAAAAAGACCCGCTTCTTGACCGCCTGCTTGACAGTAGTTTTGGCCATAAACTCTGTTCTCCCTTAGCAGTTACTTATGGTTAGTGATAATTCGTCTGGCGCCGAAGTTCACTAGTGTTCGGGAAAGGGCCTCTCTCGCATGAGTTTGTCCCAGTACGCAAAAACGCCTCGCCAAGGCGTGCGTATATAATAACCCGATACTATACAATCTTCATTACCCTCCACTTTAGTCTCATAAGCGTTTTGTGTCAAGGGTTTATAGGGAAAATACGTTGTGAAATTAAAACATGCTCTTGCACTATACTCCAGCATCGCCATGCGATACCTTCAGCGTACAGTGCAAGAGCCCCCGACTTCCGGTCTTGGCTCAGAACTAGTCGGCATCAATGAGCGGTGGAAAATCACCCTTACCGTTCCACAAGCGCTTGCACGGCCCTGTGATGCGCTGCCACCACTCTGCAATCTGTGCTGCCAGGACGACTCTGCCGTGCTTTTTCACCATCCTCTTGGTGTGGTATTTCACGACGCGCCAAGCACGCCAATCGTTGATTCGCTCCATTATTGTGGCTCCTACACCTTGGACTGAATCTTGTAGTGCTGGTACATGAGAACCACCGCCAGAGCAACTCCGGCGATAGTACTTGTGAGCGACAGCTGCCACCTCATTCCGGAATCCTCCAGTCGAAATTCTCAGAAATCAGCCCAACTTGAACCGCCCAGTCCCTGAGACGCTCCAGGATTTTTCGCAACTTCACGCGCCATCCTCCTTGTCGGGTACGTCTATCTGCCAGAGCAAGTCACCCTAGCTTCTTTGACAAATTAGTAATACCACAAAATGCTATTTTGCGCTAGTGACAACTTTATCAGCGAGACCGTATTTGACCGCTTCGTCAGCACTCATCCAGAAATCGCGCTCCATGTCGCCTTTCACCTTCGATGGTTTCTGCCCAGTCGCTTTCGACATAATATCTATAAGTACTTCTTTTGTCCTTACAGATTCGCGCAGTGATATTTCCTGGTCCGTCACCTGCCCTCGCGTGCCTCCATGCGGCTGGTGCATCATAACGCGTGAATTCGGTAGAACAAACCGCTTGCCTTTTGCGCCGCTAGCCAGGAGCACGGCACCAAAACTTGCCTGCAAGCCAACACCATATGTTGCAACATCTGGTTTTATGAAGTTCATCGTATCAAGTATCGCAAGCCCGTCATACACACTGCCACCAGGACTGTTTATATAGAGTGCTATATCTTTCTTCGGGTCCTCGTAGGCTAGATGCAGTAGCTGCGCTATAACAATGTTCGCCGTCGCTTCATTTACCTCATCACCGAGAAAGATAATGCGCTCTTTAAGCAGTCTCGAGTAAATATCAAACGCTCGCTCGCCATCGTAACTTTTTTCAACAACTGTCGGGACCAAATAATTCTTCATAGTTCTTTTACCTCCATTTGGGATATAACTAGTCTATATCAAAATTAGCACTCGTGCAAGTCGAGTGCTAATCGCAATGGAGACACCCCTGGCTGCGCCACCGGTTTCTCATCGCGCGGGGTGCGACGTGAAGTCGACGCTCCGGCTGCTCTTCCGAGTAATAAAAATAACCGGACTGGCCGGGTTGTCCCGCGATAAATTTCAAACAAGATGAACGGGCGGCCGAAGCCGCCCTTGAGTGTTCACCTAGTGCCTTGTACTTACCGAACGAACGCGCTCGGCGTGATATGGATACGAGCGGAACTAGTTGTGGGTCCCGTCTTCGACGGGACCAGGTCCCCAGACATTGACCGGCTCAATGACCTCATTGGGGTCACCGTGAGTCGATCCTGCGCTCAGGCCCCTCAGTAAGGTGCCTGGAATGACGATGCAGACGATGGCTACTGCCATTACCCGCATCCATCCG
>CAXYYW010000052.1:0-5286 GCA_964293235.1 uncultured bacterium
ACTTTAAAAAAGCAAGTATTCCCGCCGTATAAGAGGAAGATGTGGTATACTGGACGGTAGAAATGCAGAGTGACGATCAGCAGCAAGAGGAAATACAGAGCGACGTGGACACTGCTCCAGTGCTATCGCTCGCTCAGAAGCGGTTCTATAACTCTGAACAGTGCGCAGAGGCTCGTCGTGAGCTTGAGGCGCTCGTCAGTGACAAGCAATATCTTACCGATGCCGGAGAAACCTTTTCGTCCCGTGGCTTTGTAGACCGGCACTTGTATCACCTCAGTATGCACCCGAACACGAGCATTAAGGGCTACCTGTCGAATCTCAAACTTATGACGAGCCGCAAGCTGTCGAAGTAATATGTGCATAAATTTGCTATACTAAGACTATGCAAAAGATAGCAACAAGAATATTCGTAGTTTCATCGGTCGCTTTTGGGTTTGTCGGAATCTTACTCGTACTAGCAGAGCCTGGGAGGGGCCAGATGAACTCTGACCTTAATCAGTTTCTGTCGCGCCTCCTCATGGCGATAGTATTCGTTATTCTCCCGTCGTTCGCGCTGAGCGTCGCCGGGAAATATCTTGATGGCAAAAAGTAGCGGCGTAGTACTAAACAAAAAACAGCTCGCTTTTAAAGAGCTGTTCGTCGGCACGCTTATATATGCCTGCGTGCTTGGCTTACTTGCCGACTATACCGATATCGTGTACGCACAAAGTTTCTCATATATTATTTACGCGTCTATAGTTCTTGAGGTGCTGACGTATCTTACGTTGCTTGCGAAGAAAAAGGTGCTGTCTCGGCTAAAGGGCAAAACTACACTACAGGGCAAGATACCTGTCTTGTTTGGAGCGTGGCTCATACTATTTCTGTCAAAATTCGTCTTTATAGGAGTTATCGATGTGCTGTTCATGGGTACCGTCACGGTGTACGGCTTTCTTAATATATTTGCTGTTGTGCTCATAGTTACCGTCGTGTACCGGCTTGCTGATTATACCTTTCTACGGCTTGGGGTAATGAAGCCCGATACCCAAGAATAGTCACCATAACAGATAAAGGGTGTATACTAGGGGTATCGCCACGCGAGTGGCATGTTATGATTTCTTACGTTTGGGCTGACCATTTACCACTACACGCAGGACGGGGTGGAACCGAAACCTTCACTATCGGGCATATTCGGGAGCTTAATGAGCGCGGTATTCCTGCCAGGGTTATCTCTATTGGTCTTGGCAAAAAAGACGGCAGAGAGTTTTACCCAGACATAGACTTTGTTGATTTCAAATCGGCCGAGGAGCTTTCTGAGCTTGATGACACGCTGATTTATGTGAATTACCCATTTAATATCCCGACAAAGCGGCAATCGTACGCATTTTTCCACTACCCACCACTCGATAGTCGGAGCGTCATAGAGCCGCCATGCTACAAAAAGCGTTTACATCCAAACACAATAATCCTGACGAATAGCCGGTATCTTCGCAGCGTTTGGGCGGATGAGCTCGATATAAACCCAAATAAGATACACATAGTGTACCCATTTGCTGATCCGGTGTTTGCACGCGTGAAACGACCAAAGAGGACGTGGGAGAGGACAAGAGTCTTGTTTGCTGGCAGGTTGCTCCCAGACAAAGGTATCTTTCTGTTTCTAGAAGCACTGCACCACACTATTTTGGAAAAGGGGTTCACGTTTACTATAACCACGGCGGGGAATCAGACCCCAATAGGCGCATCCATACAAAAGTTGCTGGAGATGCACCCGAAAGTAAGGCTTGTCGAGGCGCGTACGACACCGAGTGAGATGGCGAAGTTGTATGCCAAGCACGATATCGTGACGTTGCCGTCAAACCATCAGTACTGGCATGAGGCGTTTGGCATGGTGTCGGTTGAGGCACAGCATGCGGGCTGCAAAGTCATAGCGAGCAACGCCGACGGGCTGCCAGAAACAAACTGCGGCGAGCTACTACTATTTAAGCCCGGTAACTCATATGACCTTGCGAAAAAAATTGTTGCCGCAGCCAAAACAGGACCAATCTTGCCAGAGCAGAGAGCCGACTCGGTGACGCATTTTACGCGGGCGCAATCCGTTGACTTGCTGCTTAAGGCGCTGAAGTATTAACTAATAGTGTCTTCGTGTTGAAGCGCGGCATACACACCGTTGGTCCAACCAAAACCGTCTTGCAAGGGGTACTCACCGCCGCCACCGAGTCCTGACGGCTCTATGACATTGTATTTCTCTATGAGCTTGTGCTTGTCATTAAAAACTTTGAGATTTGTTCGCATCCAGCGGCGTTTGATGGTGTCAGCGAGCTTCGCGTGGTTGTAGTCGCGCAGCCCGTGAATTGCTATGTAGTGCAAGGGCGCCCATCCATTCGGCAGATCCCATTGTTGGCCGCTTTTTTCCAGCGATGTCACGAGTCCGCCAGTTTTTAAGAACTCTTTTTGTAACCGCTTTGCCACTTCGTCAGCCTGTTCTTCGGTTGCGATGCCGGCATAGAGAGGAAACACCCCAGCCAGCGTAAGTCGGCCAGTGTGTTGTTTTGCCTTGACGTCGTAATCGTCGAAAAAGTTTAGCTCGTTGTTCCAGCAGTAGGTTTGAATTGCAGCCGCGCGATCTTTCGCATAGCGCCGGAATCGTTTTTCAAATGGTATTTGTTTCGCCAGTGCGTATGCGTCCGCTATGGTTACCTCGAGCTGGTAGAGCAGGCAGTTTAAATCAACAGGGATAATGTCAGTCGTATGAATGGTTCGGATATCGTCCGGGTCGGTAAACCAGCGGGAGCTGAAATCCCAACCGGACTCTGCGCAAGCACGAATATGGAGAAAGAGTTCGTGCGGTGGGCGCGACGGCGCATTGTCGGCTGTTTCCGTATCTTCGCGGAAGGACTCGGGACGAGGTGTCATTTTGTTGTCGTAGTAACGGTTAAGGACTGACCCGTCAGGCATGCGAACGACTCTGGCATACGCCGAAAGTGGTTGTTTGGCAGCCTTTCCATGGCCCTTCATCCAAAATCGGTGCTCAAGCAGTAAGTAAGGGAGGTATTCGACGAGCGTGTATTTGCCCTTGTGAGAGGCGAGCAGGCGAACCATATGAGAAAGAAATGGTGGTTGTGAGCGGCTAAGGAGGTAGGTGCGGTTGGCTGTTGGGATATAGCCATACTTTCGCATGAGAAAGGTGTAGTTTTTTATCATGCCTTCCAGTAATTTCCAGCGGTTATCGGCTGCGAGTCCGAGCATAATAAAGTAGCTGTCCCAGTAGAATTGTTCCTGAAATCGACCGCCGGGCACGACGTAGGCGTGAGGGACGGCGAGGAGGGAACCGCGGTTACGGCGGTTGTACTTTGTTAACACATCCCAGAGTTCTGAGATGTGCTGGTCTATAGAGTGGGTTTCATTTGCATGATACGGCGCGGCGGTGCTATGCAGCCGGTAAAAATGCCGATTAACAAACTCGCGGAGGTCAAAGTTTGGGTCCCGCTTTGCAACGGAATAATCCTGGCGAATTTGGCGGAGTTTCCGCTTTGGGATGAGATCGACAAAAATCTTGCCGTCGCCATAGAGGCCGCTTTTTTGGACAGACTCAAACAATTCCCCGAGAACTTCGTCCGGGCTAGCGCCGCTAGGCTGAAACTGACCAGCGGTTTTGACAAACGTCGTTTTCAGCGCGTTTGACCCAATAAGAGAACTAACAAATGGAATTTTTATCATCCAGCCTCTACTATAGGGCGCCGGTCACTGCTATTTCAACTAAGAAAAGTAACGCGCCATGACGTGATTTTTATTTATGCCGTTAACGAGGTTCGTAAAACCATAACTTTGGAGGATACGTATGGACGTTGCGGAGCGTGACCCGGACAGGCAGTAGAGCACGAGCTCGGTATCCTTTGGAATGTCTTCCAAGTCCTTCGGCACACCACGGAGTAGTTGCATGGGCGGGATGTTTATAGCGCCGGGCACATGACCGGAACTAAATTCAAATGGTTCTCGCACGTCAATAATAATTCTGTCCATATATTCCTTTCGTTCGCTCTATACTAATGTAAATGGTTTACAATAGCAAGAGCTATGAGTATAATTGAGCGTGATATTATAAGCAACGAGGGTATATGAAAAGACTTCTCATCATAATTAGTATCGTAGTGGCGCTTGCCGCCGGTTTGGTGTGGGCCAGCCAAGGTACGTCCGATAACAAGCAGGTCCAAGGGGCGGCATCGACGGGGCTTACATTCGCCACAGTTCAACAAGACATTAAGGGTAGCGCAAAATTATACGATGTTCGTACGGCGAGTGAATACACGGAAGGACACTTTGCAGGAGCCGTGAACTGGTCGTTGCAAGATATGCAAGCTGGCAAGTTGCCGAGTGTCGCGAAAGATACGAAGATTTACGTGTATTGCCATAGTGGCAACCGCGCTTCACAGGCAGAGACGCTGCTGAAGAACGCCGGCTATACGAACGTGACAAATCTTCATGGTCTGACTGATGTCCAGGCAATTGGCGGCACACTCGTCACTGACTGATGGGGCTTTGGACTACTATAAAAGCTACTCGGGGGTGCTTGCGTCACGCCTCGCTTATCGGTAGACTAAGACGTAAGCGTATTAAAATAAAGGAGTCTTCTAAAACATGTCATATATTCCGCCTATCGGCGACGCGACCTCGACAACAAAGGGGGTTATTCGACTGACGGGGGATTTCGGGGGGACGGCTAGTTCACCGACCGTGCCAGGGCTTGCACAGAAAGTTGACACGGCGAATATTGGCCAGGCCGGAGGAGTTGCTGCCCTTGATGGCGATGGCGAAGTTGTGAATGCGTCGGGGGTAAAGGTTCAGGAGATTGATGTTAGTAACACTATCCCGCATGACCCAGATGCGCCAACTATTGCCGCTTTGCCGGCGGGCGCACTCTATACTACGAGTTCATAACACGGCATAAAAGAGAAGGAGAATTGACACAATGTCGATGCAACACAGTTATGTTACCGGTGCGAGCCTGGGGACGCGCGCCATCTATGAGCTAATTGGCGGGACCGATTCGCTTGAAGTGTCGGTAAATAATTCAACCGGAACATACACTGTCGTGTCAAACAGTTCGACATATAGTTCGGAGGCGGTTCAGGTTGATACGACGGCAACCGCCAGTGACATGTGCGCACTGCGTGCATTAAATCCTTCAAGCCAAACAGAGCGGCGAGCCAATGTTGTTATAGACATGCCAACGCTTTCGGCGAGTCAGTTTATCGCACCTGTGAATGGGGGCAATGATGGTGGAAACTTCTACGGATACCTCTACCAAGATGG
>CAXYYW010000053.1:0-5262 GCA_964293235.1 uncultured bacterium
TCGGCGCGACTGATAGTGCCGGCGCTAACGCCAGCTCCTTGAGCGACGACCTTCTGTGTTCCGTGCATTCTGCGCTGCTTGGGCAGCTTTCCCTTCTGGAATCGATCCGGAAGGAGGACGGTAGCTTTCTCGGCCAAGGTAGTTCCTAACTACTCGTGGAATGTTCGATCGTTGCAATCTGGTAAGCAACAATACTATATTAGCATAAATGATGTATAAAGTCAATACTCGCACAGATGTGCGAGCAGTGTGGAGCTATATAGTGACTACTCTGTGACTTCGGTTTCGACAGTCTTTTTCGGCTCTTTGTGGACGAGGGCGTCGCGGATTTCGAAAATGGCTTTTTCGACGCGGTAGCGGCGAACGGTCCGGAAAATATATATGGCCAAGAATATGACCATAAATATGATGGACGGTATGACGAGCCATTGGAACACGTAGTTTGATATGTCTGAGCCTATGTTGCCGGTTGTTGTTTGCAGGTAATCATTTATTTGACTGCCTATTTGATCGCTGACTTGATTGCTTATCTGATCCATACCCTAAGTATAAGCACTATGGCCAAAAAGGGAAGTCTCTGGCGCCGTATTTTACGCGCTGAGTTGTATGATGGTTCCCTGAAGTTTGTCTCTGAAGTACCCGTCGTGACTGACATAAACTATAGCGCCAGCGTAGCGAAGGAGTGCGGTTTCGAGTTCTTCAATGCTGGGCAGGTCAAGGTGGTTTGTCGGCTCGTCGAGTATGAGGAGCTGTGGGTTGTTCGAAAGCATAGCTATGAGCTGAAACCTGGCCTTTTGGCCACCGCTAAGTAGTCGGACAGGTATCTTGCCGTCGTTCGATTCAAACAAGTAGTCACTCATGAGACTCCGAATTTTCGTCGCTGTTATGGGGAGGTTCCTGTCGAGGTAAAGGCGCTCTATGGCGTCTTCGAGCGGAAGGTCAAAATATGCGGGCGATATTTCCTGTTCATAAATACCATACCTGACATGCGGGTCGAGCGTGAGTTCGCCTGAAAAGCGCGTGGCGGTCTGGTCGCCGAGCAGCGTCTTTATGAGAGTGGTCTTACCCGCGCCGTTACGGCCACGAATTTCAACCGCTTCGCTTTCACGGAGGTCAATATTGACACTATTGAACAGGGGAGACGAGTAGCCGAGGCTGAGGTCTCGTGCAGAAACGAGAACGTGTTTGCTTCGCGATGCCTCACCACCAAGTTTTATGCGGACATTGCGTGCCTTGAACTTTTTGTACTGGTTTGCTGTTTTGTAGCTGAGGTCGGCGACAGATTCTTTGTCTATCCAAAACGTTGGTTTGTCACGCTCAAGCAACTCAGCAAGTTCCTTGCGTGAATTCTCCTCGAGCCGTTTGAAGCGCTGAATTGTACTCGGATTACGGGATTTTTCCTTGAGCCGCTGGTAGTTTATGACCTTTTCTTTAAGGTTTGCAATACGCCGCTCAACCATTTCGAACTCGTTCATTTGAGTGCCGGTGCTCAGGGCGTTTTGTTTTAAATATGCGTCATAGTTGCCTTTATAGCTCTGCGAGCTGCCGTCCTTAAGTTCGACTATTCGGTCAACTTCGCGCAGGACGTCGCGGTCATGGGTGATGACGAGCACGGCTTCTTTTGCATGACGCAGCCAGTCAACAAACTGTTCCTTTGCCACGTAGTCCATGTGGTTCGTCGGCTCATCTATGAGCGCGAGCGATGCTTGGGCGTGCATGACTTTCACGACGTCAACGAGGCGCTTTTGTCCGCCAGAAAGGGTGGTGAATGGCTGGTGGGCTATGCCCGGAAGCTGGAACGCCTCAAACTCTCGTTCTATTTGTTCTTCTATTTGGTAAAAGCCCTTATCATCGAATCGTTGCAAAGCCTCGGTGTATTCGCTAATCTTCCGCAGGTTATCGCCCATGGTCGCTGGGTAGGTTTCTATAATATGGCTGAGCTTCGTGTATTCGGGCAGGCCGTTCAGAACGTACTGAAGCGCGGTCATAGATTTGCTCACGCCGTGATATTCCTGCTGGGTGGTAATGATGACGGCTCCCTGTTTGTATATAACATCGCCAGTGAAGTCCGTGTCGTTGCCGGACAAAATGCCAAAGAGAGTTGATTTGCCTATGCCGTTGCGGCCTATAACACCAATCTTCTCACCATTATCAACAGAAAACCGAACGTCCTCCATGAGGGCTTTCGGGCCAAATGATTTCTCTGTAATATGAACATCTGCAATCATAGCCGTCTAATGATACCAGAGAAGGCCACGTACTAACAGGGTGATTACGGGGGTCGCACGAATGGGTGATACAATAAGGTTATGAGTAACAATGAAGAAGAATTTCCACGTTGGCAGCGATGGCTGACCGTTGCGGTGTTGGTCGTGATAGTTATCGCCACCGTAGTGCTCGATTTTGTTATGTTACCAGGAGCGCGGTAGAGCTGGGCAATGTTTGATACAGTCGTTCATAGATGGCTAAGGGTGCCCTATACGTTGCATGTGACAGAGTTTCGTTCGCCGAAGAAGCCCGAGGGAACGATAGTCTTTATTCATGGTCTCGGTGACTCTGCTGAGTCGTGGCGCGGCGTGGCGGGGAAATTGCCTGAAGATGTACGGATTATAGCGGTCGATATGCTTGGCTTTGGTCAGTCGCCTAAGCCGAAATGGGTTCGCTATGACATAGCGGTTCAAGCAAGGGCTATTGCGCATACACTGATTCAGATGCGCTTGCTGCAGCGGCCGATTGTCGTGGGCCACTCTATGGGTTCGCTTGTTGCTATAGAACTAGCGCGACGATTTCCGTTGGTTCTGAAGCAGCTTGTCCTATGCAGCCCGCCGTTGTATAAGTCAACCACAGAGGAGTGGCTGGGGCGTGAAAAGATGCTGAAAGATTTTTACAAACTCGTCACAAAACATCCGAGCGAGCTTGAGAAGATTGCTCCGCTTGCAAGAAACTTAGGCATAACGACAGATGTATTTAACGTGCGAGGTGAAAATGCGGCGGTGTATGTGGCTGCGCTTGAGTCGAGCATTATTAACCAGTCGTCGCTCGACGATGTGCGCAAACTGCGCTTGCCCATAACCATACTCTACGGCGTGTTCGACCCAGTCGTAATAGGTTCCTACCTGAAACAGCTTGGGGGAGAAATGGAAAATGTCGTAGTAAAGCAGCTGCCGGTAGGGCACGAAATAGTCGGGCCATACAATAGATACATAGTTTCAGAGATACAAAATCTGCTCAAACCAAAAAACTGAGAGCTGCATGAGAAAACAACCAGGTCATGTCCCAGGGGGGATTGACATAGGCATAAGAAGTGTGTTAAAATAGATAAGTTGCCCTTGTGCCATTTTGGCTCGAGGTGACACCTTAAGTCTCAAGCTGTAAGAAAGTCGCGCTGATTGCGCGCATAGCGGAAGGTAGTATATGACCAAATCACTGTGGTGGGTTAGTGAAGAGGAACCACTCGCGTTCTTCCCCGGAATCGGAGGGCGTAACCCTCTGGACGATGACATGTCCCGACACACACAGGGGCCCAGGAGGGTTCGTCACCTGTTCGTTCCCGAACAGTAGGCTGCCACGCGATACCCGTTCTTCAATGGGCAAGACGGGCCGAACCTCGTGTTCGATCGTCGTCCCGTCGTGGTCGACCCGAGCGGCATGTTCCGGGTTGTTCCGGGGCCGCGCCCCGTCTAGCCTCGCAGGGATGGCATTCAGGCCGTAAGGTTTGGGTGCTTCAGTGTTCCCATATTCTTACAGCCTGAGCGCTATCCCCTGAAAATATGTTTCGCCCGCATGGGCGTTTTTTTGTTCTATAATGAAGATACTAAATAGGGGGGGTGCTATGGATGAATCATCAAATCCGGCTCTTTCACGCAAGACTATGGAACGTCTCGCGGGGCTAGAAGGGTCGAGCGCCATGACGGTGCAAGGGAGCCTGGTAAAGGCGGGCTATGCGCTACTTATAGTCTTCTTGTCAGCGGCGCTGGCGTGGAACATGTTTGCGACGACAACTGTATCGCTTGGCTGGCTCGTGGGCATCTCTATAGGCGCATTTGTCGTTGGTTTGTTTGCTGCATTTAAAGCGAATGCGTTTAGCGTAACGCTGTATGCGGTACTAGAGGGGATGCTGCTTGGAGTGCTTTCGCGATTTATGGAAACCGCCTATGACGGCATAGTCGTGCAAGCCGTGCTTATGACTATGGCGACGACGGTTGCAATGTTTGCGCTTTACGCGACAGGCGTCGTAACGGTAACAAAAAAGACACGCTCAATCATACTTATTATGACAGTCGGCGTGCTTATTTATATGCTCTTTGAGACGCTCATGGTCATGTTTAACCCGGCGTTTGTCACGGTAGTTGCGAGCGGCACGACGGGTATTGTCATAGCTGCCGTTATAGTCTTTATTGCAGCACTCAACCTGCTGCTTGATTTTGACTTTATATCGGTGGGGGCGGCAAAAAAGTTGCCAAAGAAGGCTGAGTGGTTTGCGGCGTTTGGTCTGACCGTGACGCTTATATGGCTTTACGTATCAATACTGCGTCTGCTTGCTGCGTCGCGACGCTAGGCCGATACGTTCAACAGATGTGAGATAGTGGGGACGTCAAACCCAAGTACGCCTTGGAGCTTGCCGTCCTCGCCTTCGATAGTGGTGAAGGGAACGCCCATTTGGCCGCTGAGCTTGACCATTTTTTGTGCTGCTGCGCGGTCACGATCGACATATATATCGTCGAACTCAATGTTTTTGTCGTTTAACCACTTTTTTAACATGACGCAATAGGGACAGGTGGTTGTGCTGTAAACTGATACTTTCATAAACTCTCCTCGTTATGCTCTTATTGTAAATCATTTACATTAACTAGTTCAAGGGTTTTGTGTGGACTTCCGTGAACTTTAGTGCGGATATTTGCCGCTTTGAGGCCGATAGCGTAGAGACCGTACAGGCCAACCGCGAGTGCAAACGGTAGTAAGAAGATGATGATACGTTCCGAAACGGCAACCGCAGAGCCGGAAACGAACAGGGCGACTATAGGGGTAAGGAGCGACGTACCACACGCCGGACAGCCGATGCCGATGATAGCAAGCAGGCTGACGATTGAACTACCGCCTAGGAGTTCGGCGTCGAGTTTGCGCTGGTGGCGGATAACGTAGGTGAGGAGGGCTATGCTGACGCCTTGGGCAACAGAGAGCAGGAGCATGAGGGTAAGCGTATGCACGCCGCTAATACTCGCGATGGACTGTATAGGACTCGCGAGAACTTCTAATATTTCG
>CAXYYW010000054.1:0-5105 GCA_964293235.1 uncultured bacterium
TGCGGAGCCCACGCTTTAGCTCTTCTTCACTGATAGCTTCTTCGCCACCTTCGAAGAACTTCTCCATGAGCTCATCTTCAGCTTCAACAGCCGCTTCAACGAGCAATGCGCGGGCATTCTTCGCCTTTTCAACCATGTCAGCAGGAATTTCACCAACCACGAGTTCGTGGTCGTGATATTCGGTGTAGGTGTAGGCTTTCATGTCAACAAGGTCAACAACGCCGCAAATGTCTTTTTCAAAACCGATAGGCAGGTGCACTGGCAGTGCGTTCTTGCTCAGGCGATTATGGATTGATTCGAGTGATTTGTAGAAATCACCACCGGTCTGGTTGATTTTGTTGATAAAGCAGATACGTGGGACGCCGTACTTGTTCGCTTGACGCCAGACAGTCTCAGACTGCGCTTCAACGCCCATTTTACCGTCAAAGACAGTGACAGCACCGTCCAGAACACGAAGAGAACGCTCAACCTCAGCCGTAAAGTCAATGTGACCTGGCGTGTCGATGATGTTAATTTTATGTTCTTTCCAGAAGGCGGTCACAGCAGCGGAGGTAATGGTGATACCTCGCTCACGCTCTTGTTCCATCCAGTCGGTTGTTGTATCGCCCTCGTGCACTTCGCCGATTTTGTGCGAGATACCGGTGCGGTACAAAATACCTTCAGTCGTTGTGGTCTTACCAGCATCAATGTGCGCGATAATACCAATGTTACGGAACTTCTTTAGATCTGTTACTTTCGGTGTAGCCATAATCCCCCCTATTAGCTCCTTGCAAAGTGCGCGAAGGCGCGGTTAGCTTCAGCCATACGATGCGTGTCTTCCTTCTTCTTGAAGGCGGCGCCGGCTTCGTTGTAAGCGTCAACGATTTCAGCAGCAAGCCGTTCGTTGTATGGCATACCGTTTCGAGCACGGGCGCTCTGTACGAGCCACATAAACGCGTAGTGATGCGCGCGGTGACCAGCAACAAGGAATGGAATTTGGTAGTTTGCACCACCAACACGGCGAGATTTCACTTCAAAGCTTGGCGTGACGTTCTTCAAAGCCTTTTCAAACACTTCGACAGGATCTTCGCTCTTCAACTTCTTTGCAGCAATCTCAAGCGCGCTGTAGACAGCGCGTTCTGCGACAAGCTTCTTACCGTCCAGCATGCTTTTGTTGATAAGCCTCTGAACAAGTGTGCTCTGGTACTTGCGATCAGGTTGGAGCTGGCGTTGTAGTTTCTTGGTAACTTTACGAGGCATAATTACTTATCCCCTTTCTTCGAACCGTACTTGCTACGGCCCTGCTTGCGGTTGTTGACACCCTGAAGGTCCAACGCGCCGCGGACGATATGGTAACGGACACCTGGGAGATCCGGCACGCGACCGCCACGAACAAGCACAACAGCGTGCTCCTGGAGGTTATGGCCTTCCCCGCCAATATAGGCCCAAACTTCCTGACCATTTGTCAGGCGGACACGGGCAACCTTACGAAGCGCCGAGTTCGGCTTCTTCGGGGTCTTTGTCGTCACTTTGATACACACACCGCGCTTCAGCGGAGCGTCTTGGTTGTAGTAGCGAACCTTCAGCGCGTTATGGATTTTTCCAAGCGCTGGAGATTTCGACTTCTTGCCCGCGATTTGGCGGGGCTTGCGAACCAATTGATTGATGGTTGGCACTAGCGTTCTCCTTACGTTAAAAATATTCCCGATATCATAGAGTTATATAACTTGTTATATAACATCATCAGATATCAGTTCCTTGTTGACACAGACCAAGCAGCATGCCTTGTCTGTACGTCTTCTGTTAGTTTCAAAAGGTGTACACGTCTCTTGAAGCTCCAGAAGAGGAAACTCGCCTATTATTCTAACACAAAGTGTTACAAATCGAAAGTCCACCGTCGGTGGCATCGGAGCCTAAAGCTCAACGATGGACTTTCGATGGACCGTGACACAGCGGTAGGCAATCAGACACTCTGACGTGCTGCCTCTGCCCCCTCATGAAGCAGGCGTTCGACCTCACCATCGGGAACACGCTTGTAGCCCCGGAAGTCATCCCGCATGTAGATGCATATCTCGCGGACCACGATGGCCAGGAAGTTGACGTCCAGATGCACGGTCATGACGGTCTGCCATGACGTGGTGCGGACCGATTGGACGTTCACTCGTGCGAGGGGCCATCTGTCGCAGATGCTCTGCGCATCCTGCCGCATGTCTTCTTCACTTCTTCTGCCATTGGTGACGAACACCAAGCAGATACTGCCGTGGGTGGTCATTTCTTCCTCCATCTCTAGACTCCCATAGCTTCGTATATATTATGTCACAGTTACTATACTAAAGCAATACCGCCCCTTTCGGAGCGGCATTTGCTAGCGAGAAGCTGCGGTGCTTTATGCGTCGAAGTCTTCGTCAAGGATTTCTTCCTCGATAGGCTCAAGTCCTCGAGCACCGGTACCAACCGGTATCTTGCGACCGATGGTAACGTTCTCTTTCAAACCGTACAACGTATCGACGCGGCCAGTAACGGCAGCGTTAATAAGCACGCGGGTCGTGTCTTGGAACGATGCGGCTGAAAGGAAGCTATCTGACCAGATAGAGACCTTCGTAATACCAAGGAGGAGCTGTGTAAACTGCGCTGGCGTTTTGCCATCGCTCGTGAGCACACGGTTCTCTTCGACGACTGCCGCCTTGCTGACGATGTCACCGGTGACAAACTGGCTGTCACCTGGCTCTTCAATCTGAACACGACTGAACATCTGGCGAACAATCACCTCAAGGTGCTTAGCGTCAACACGCTCACCCTGAGCAGCGTAGATACGCAAGATTTCGTTGATAACGTAGCGCTCTGTTGCCTCGACACCCTTGAGACGCATGAGGTTATGCAGGTTTATAGAGCCATTGGTCAAACGATCGCCGGCTTCAACCTGGTCACCGTCAGCAATAGTGAGCTGGCGATAGTTTGGAATCTCATAGCGAACAGGGGCATCGGCGCCAGAGGTAACGACAATTTCGCCGTCGGCAACTTCTACGGTGCCGTCGAACGGTGCGAGTACCGGCATGGACTCATCGTCGTTGCTTGCGAGTACATCGCCAGCTATGACATCCGTGCCTGATTTGACTCGGACAATCTGGCCCACAAGCTTCAAGCGTTCAACACGGCCTTTGTCTGGAGTAATCTGAACGACGTACTTGTCGCCATCTTCCCAAATTTGTGCCGCACCAGCAGCCTCTGTAAGATATGCTTCACCCTTCGGGTTGCGGGCTTCAAAGAGCTCGTCAACGCGCGGAAGACCCTGGGTAATGTCACCACCAGCAGCGCCACCGGCATGGAAGGTATTTAGCGTAAGCTGCGTACCAGGCTCACCAACGGACTGCGCGGCAATAACACCGACCGGCTGCGCGTTTGCGACCAACTGGCCAGTTGCGAGATCCATACCGTAACTCTTGCGCGGCACGCCACGAAGTGTCGTCGCCGTCAGAATGCTTAGTATAGTCGCTTCTGTAACCTTTTCGTCGGCCTGAATAGCATCGGCAACTTCTTGCGTGACAAGTTCGCCGGCCTTTGCGTGACCTGGAACATCTTTTGCGAGATAACGTCCGTAGAGACGAGCACCAAAGTCAACCATCGTTTCCTCAGTTTCACTGCGGTAGATGGTGAAGCCTTCATCTCTGCCGTCTTCGACTTCAACGGTAAAGATGTCCTGGCTCACGTCGACAAGACGCCGGGTCAAATAGCCAGAGTCGGCCGTTTTCAGTGCCGTGTCAATAAGACCCTTGCGAGTACCGCGGGTAGCCACGAAGGCCTCAAGTGTCGACAGACCCTTCTTGAAGCTAGAACGGATAGGCAGCTCAATTTCACGACCGGTTGCGTCGACGACGACACCGATCATACCGGTTGCCCACTTGACGTTGCTGAGCGTACCACGAGCACCAGAGCCAACCATGACGGCAATAGACGTGTCTTCGCCCTTTAGAGCGTTTACAAGCACTTCGTCAATCTTCTTGTCGACACCGCGCCAAGTTTCAATAGTCAGCGCGCGGCGCTCATCGTTTGTGATGAGCCCGTCTTCGTACTGGCCAGATATCTTTGCTGCGCGCGCATCACCGTCGGCGATAACTGCAGGCAGTTCAGGAAGGTCAAAGTAGTCAGTCATACCGGTTGAAAGCGACGAAACTGTCGCGTATTTCAGTGCGAGGTCCTTTACGTCGTCAGCTGTATGTGCCGTTTGTTCACTACCGTACTTCTCGAAAATCTGTGACATGACCTTTGCGAGTGCCTTTTTCGTCATGACATCTTCTACGTAGTGGAAGTCTTCTGGAAGCGCTTCGTTAAAGATTGCGCGGCCAAGTGTCGTATTACGCACTTTGCCCTTCGCTGGAACACGAATTGGCGTCTGGAGACGGATAATTCCAGCCTCACGCGCCATAACGGCCTCAGCGACAGAACCAAACGGACGAATTTTGTCAGTCTGGGCTGCTGGCTTGTTATAGGTCAAATAGTACACGCCGAGGACGATATCCTGAGCAAGGTTCAAAATTGGTGAACCGTCAGCCGGCTTCAAGAGGTTATTTGTCGCGCTCATGAGGTCACGAGCTTCAGCCTGTGCGTCATCTGAAAGCGGAAGGTGAACAGCCATCTGGTCACCATCGAAGTCAGCGTTGAAGCCTTTACAGACAAGCGGGTGCAGCTGGATAGCCTTACCTTCGATAAGTCGTGGTTGGAATGCCTGGATACTGAGGCGGTGGAGCGACGGAGCACGGTTAAGAAGCACGTATTTGCCTTCGATAACCGTGTCGAGCGCGTCCCATACTGCTGTATCACCAGCTTCGATGAGGCGAGTGGCGGAACGAATATTATGAGCGTACTCATTTTCGAGGAGCCAGCTGATAACGAATGGTTTGAAGAGCTCAAGTGCCATTTGCTTTGGCAGACCACACTCGTGAATCTCAAGTTCAGGACCGGCAACAATAACTGAGCGGCCAGAGTAGTCAACACGCTTACCGAGAAGGTTCTGGCGGAAACGACCTTGCTTGCCCTTGAGCATATCACTCAAGCTTTTCAGTTTGCGTCGACCGCCCACTGAGCTCACGGCACGGCCACCACGGGCAGCGCTATTGTCTAAGGGCCCC
>CAXYYW010000055.1:0-5084 GCA_964293235.1 uncultured bacterium
AGCCATACTCCCTCCTCCAAGTTAGTCACTATAGTGTAGCACTTTTCGAGCCACGAGTATATGAACCGTCCTCTTAAAATGATGGTTTTTTGGCAACGATTCATACGGGTTTTGTTTTAAGAATTTGTAGAAATCATACGTCAAAAAGAGCGTCACAAGTCGCTCAAGCATATCGCCGCCTGCGACAACAACTGGCTGCAAGTTTCGACCACCACGTTTTCGGTAGCCAGAATCAAGGAAATATTTTCGCGTTTTTTCTGCAGGCTTGGGACAATCAACAAGCAAAAAAGCGAGCGTCCGCGCCACGTCAAAGAGTGGGTGACCCGTCGCCGCCTTCTCGAGGTCGAGTATACCTGAAAGTGCTATACCATCGACCACGAGAGCGTCTCCAGCTTTCGCAGCTCGAAACAGCACATTACTCCTCACAAGGTCCATATGTAGCGAGGTCCGTCCAGGTAGTTTCCGTGCATCAATCAGAAAGTCTGAAGAGTCTGGGACTTTTACGTTAAGCTGTAGCTTTTCACGTAGTGCGCGTTGAACACTTTCGTCAGCAAAGTAGGCGTCCATACGGCCGCAAATTGCTTCATACACCGCCTCGACGTCAGGAAGCGCCGGGCCAGCATAATCAGCAGCTACGGTGTGAAATTTCGCCATTGCAGCCCCGAGCAGCTTGATATGCCTCTTTGCATAGGCCTCCCAGGGGATAGTCACGCCGTCCAAGTAGCCATAGAGCGAACCATAGCGCCTGCCAACCTTAAGAATCCGCTCGTCGAGAGGAGCGCGAACAGGCAAGCCTTTCGCTGCAACGTGAGCGCCAAGCGCGTTTGTGCGTTGTATAAGCTGAGTTATGCCCGGCTCGTTTTTATAGAGTATAAAGTTATACTCTTTGCCATCTTTACCAACAAAACTATGCGACACGTTGCGGTAACCACCCTCAACAGGGCCATAGGAAGCAATACTCACGCCGTAAAGCGCCGCGACTTCAGCCAATTTCGCCTCCGAAAGAACGTGACCCCTGAACTTATCCATAGTAAAATAGTACCATAGGAGAAAAGTGGTGGCAGAATCATATAGGAATTGGCCAGAACACCAAAGCGCCTATGCGCTACACAATGAGTTTGCCCATACCAATCACGGTAGAGTGCTTAAAGGAGCTTCTCGCTATGATTTGTACAGGGAGAAGGCGGGGCTATCACATGAGGCATGGCAAAGATTGCTTGGGCGCGATGTCAACAATCTGCTACATATGCCATATACCGCTGACCTCGCCGCCCACCTTGAACGACGAAGGACGCCCGAGAATCCTTCTATTGTACGTGGCAGGAAACTGAAAGCAGCTATCGGCCATGACAATGGCGAGGCAATAACTGGCGATATACTCTACATACACAAAACAGACAACCATTTCAGCATCGAAAAGGAAGCATTTTTGGGACATATCACTGAATTTTATGCTTCACCAGACACCCAAACGGAAATGGCCGAAATCGCAGAGAATATCATATTCAATGATGAGAGCGAAGAGGGGCGGGAGTTCAATATGGTGGAGCAACTCGGCTATCTACAAACGAGTCTCAAAGCCTGGGCCGTTATTAGACATGGCAACGCGGAATCAAGGGCAGGAATCGAAGAGGGAACCCTAACCGATGAGGATAAAGTTGCGATACTCGGTATTACGGCGAGTGTTTTGGGCTCAACTCTCGACAAAACACTCGGATATTATGACAGCGGAACAAACCCTGAGTTCAATCAGTTTATCAACAACAGGCGGCACCTAATGCTTGAAGCGTTTGAGGATTTGCCAGTAGAAGCATTTGATATTTTTGAAGATAGAAAGCAAGAGCGTATCGAGGCATTTCAGACAGCAAAGCAGGAATGGGCTCTGCGGTTTAATCAATTAAATACGGTGGAGGCAGCATAGTATGGGAACATTTGTCGCAATAGAAGGTGGAGATGGTTCGGGCAAGGCAACGCAGGCGTTGGAGCTTGAGACTCGCGCCCTTAAACAGGGTTACGATGTATTGCACGTCGGCTTTCCCCAGTACGGCAGACCGTCGGCTCGGTTTATAGAAAAGTATCTTAACGGTCAATACGGCCCAGCCATGGATATTAACCCGGAACTTGCCAGCATGCTGTACGCCGTTGACAGGTACTCTGCCAGCGATATGATACGCGAACATTTGAAAAAACCTCACGCACTCGTCATCTCCGACCGCTACGTCGCCTCAAATCTTGCACACCAAGGCACGAAAGTGAAGGGTAAGAAGGCGCGCGCAGCATTTTATGAAGAAATCCTCGAACTTGAGTACGATGTGCTCGGCCTGCCAAAACCGGATCTCAACATCGTCCTGCTTGTCCCGCCGGCTGTTGCCCAGGAGAATATCGACCAGAAACCTACACGTTCATATACGACCGACAAACGCGACGCGCATGAACGTGACGCCGACCATCTCGCGAAAGCAAACAGAGATTACAAAGAAATAACCGAATTGTACCCCGACGACTTCACCGCCATCTCGTGCATGCAACCGCACAGCAGCATCATGCGAAGCATCGCGGAAATCCACGAAGATATTTGGAAGTCAGTTATCCCAATACTCTACAACCGCCCGTAGGCAACGAAATCGTAACTAAACTGATTCTTTTCGTCGCTTGTGTGCTTTTCGCGCGACAATTCTCGCCACTTCTTTGGGTCAATAACGGGAAAGTATGCATCGCCGTCAATGTTTGCGTGCACGTCTGTCAGGTATAGTTTATCGGCCATGTCGATGGTCGCAGCGTAGACTGACGCACCACCTATGACAAATACATCACCAAGCCCTGAAATACCATGTATGTCATGAACCACTTCGGCATCAGGCAACGTGACATCCTGACGAGTCAGGACGATATTTCGACGGTTGGGCAGGGTATGACCGAGACGCGCGACTATAGAGTCATACGTTTTTCGCCCCATAAGCACGGTATGACCAGTCGTCAGTTCCTTAAAATGCTTCAAATCCGCCGGCAAATACCACGGCAAATCGTTTTCCGACCCTAAGTCGTTATTTTCAGACTTCGCGGCGATAAGGGAAATCATGCGTCAATTATACCGCTACTTCTTCGGATCTCGCACGAGATACGACGTCGAAATAGGCGCAGTCGCAAATACTTTGTTTGCTCGTAGATCCCTGTGAGTGTGTATAGCCGATTCGTAAAGGGCTACAAACTCGTCGACATCCGCCGACTCCTTCCCACTCACGAGCCTGCCTTCCGACGTTGCAAGAAGTTGCATGATATCCCTCATAAGCCCAAGGCTCCGTATAGCAACGAGAGAATCGAATCTTTTTACGATATGCTTATCGTCGATATCTGCGGCGCCGCGTTCACGCACCATATGTAAAATCATTGCGCCATCTTGTGTTTGCAGCGGCTCCCCATCAACATGCAACAACCCGATGTTGTGCTTCCGTGGTGCGTCATTGTACGGATGACGAGTAACCGTGTAGCCATAGCGCGAATACTGAAGTTGCCCAAGCGCTTTCCCTACGGCTAAGTCAAGTGGCCTTGATAGTTCATACACTCCCATCTGGCTAGCTGTCCCTAGAGTCAATGTATAGCCCTTAACAGCAGAGCCCGGGGCATAAAAGCGTTGTCTCTCTATTTTATTTTGCTGAACATCGCTCATCAGCTCTTGTTCTTGGAGTCCGCCCTTGTGATTAAAGATGAACACATCCGATGGGTGATCGGGTAAATCAGCGGTGTACCCGCCAAACCAGTTTATAAATGCCGCGACCATGTCTGGCCGGCCAGCAAAGCGAACATAATCATCGAGCCCTGTACTCATGAGCTCAGGGCTTATGCCCATGGCACGTAGATTTGCTTCCTCCCATGAGTCCCTATCTGCCTGAGCATCCAAAGCGACCTGTCCCATGGCTCTCAGAACAGTAATCCCATCCTGTTCTAGTAGAGATAGACGCTCTCTGGTCTTGCGCGCTTGAGTCTCATTGAAAAGTGGTTCTGTGACAGGTGTAAAAACGGGCACCAAACCAGGTGCCAAGTGCATTCTATCCTCAGGGTGGTCAAAGCCTCGGCTTCTGCTAGCGCTTTGCCAGGAAGGGCTAATAAATTCTGCGTCCAATTGCGCCATCATCTTATGATTATTTAAGCACTTTCCTGAGAAAAAGCAATAGTTTTAGTAATCTTATTTAGGATAAGCGCTATTGATTATTATTTCTATTTGTGTTATTATGAGTAGATGGCCTGTCATGATTGACATGGCCGCACATGAACAAGCAATTTGATCTACTCCTTACTTAAACTAAGCGATTTTCGGGGTAGTTTCAGACGTTTTATAGTGATAAAACACCTGATACTACCCCGAGACCGTCTTGGGGCAGGGAGGAGGCAAGGTATGGCAACCGACATGTCTGAACGCGAGATCCGTGCCCGGCTTGACCAGCTGGGTGAGGAAGACGCGAAGAGGAGGGCGCGGGAACGGGAACAAGCCAAGAAGGCCGAGAAGAAGTGACCCGCCTTCGTGCTGGGGCTCTGCAAAGAGCCCCAGCCCAGGCCCCACCCAATCCAATCTTCTATCCATTCGCTCATCCCTTACTTGCACCCACGACTAGCCTACATTAGTCCAAGCAAATTGCTTGTTCATTTATTCATATAATCTTGCCTTATCTGGTGTAATCTGATACAATACACGTCAGTCGTTACCAGAGACAGTAGCGGGCCGAAAGGTCGATAAGAAGCTACCGAGGCAACATAATACTCCTTTTAGAGTATGTGCCGAGAGTCCCTGGAAGGGGATTTTTTAGTAACGTACGAACATTAACATCTCTAGTCGAAATATCACGCTTAAATTTAAGGAGAATGCATTTTATGGCAATTTCTCGCGATAAAAAACAAGCGTTGGTCAAAGAATTCACAGATGTACTAGGCACGAGCAAAATGACCGTCGCAGCTGCGTATATCGGGACGTCTGTCTCAGATATGCAAAAGCTCCGACGCGCAGCCCGTGAAGCAGGTGTTGGCATAAAGGTTATCAAAAACCGTTTGGTAAAAACTTCTATGAAGCAATCCAAGGCGTTTGAAAACTC
>CAXYYW010000056.1:0-5063 GCA_964293235.1 uncultured bacterium
ATTGCGGAATACAAATGACACCTTGTCCTTCTAGAGCTCCTGGAGTGCATGGGTCGCCGGATACGCAGCGCCACAGCCAGGGCACTGATAATCAGCATATTCAAACAAGATGACTTTCGAGTCAGTCTTACCGTATGTATGGTCGCCTATAGTGCCATTTTCACTTTGTATGATTGCCGTTGGGTCAAGGTTATCGACGTTTGCCGTGCCTTGCCTCGTAAATGCAATAAGCCCACCGAGTCCGAGGACGACGATGGTGATGATAACAATCCAAGTAGTTCTATTCATTATTCCTCCGCTATAGTTACTCGTCTAATTATACCTGCTTTCTCGTCAAAAATAGTACAATATATAGAGATATGGCTATCATACTGTTGTTTCTCGGCTGGTGCTTGCTTGCTGTTGTCTCAGCGATGCGTTTTTCGGTTCAGCCAGTTTTTTCTACCTCAGAACGCGAAAGGTTGATACGACAAGGCAACAAACAGGCGAAAGGCGAGCAGGATATGCTTCATGTCTCGCCGTTACTCAAAAGCTTGCAATTCGTTGTCCGTACCCTGCTTATCTCGGCCTTTATAACCTATGCCGTCGTTGTGTATGGCGTCGCTGGAGGTGTGACTATCGGCACGCTTGCCATGCTTGTGTTGCCGTTGTCATTTAGATTGCAGTTTGTAGGCACGCTAGCAGATCGTTTGCGTGACGTTAGTATGTCCGGCCTGAAGAAGGCTGCAATGGCCCTGAGGCCCGTCCTGAGCGTCCTGGGCGAGCGTGATAGCGTGCCAGAAGACATGCGGCTTAACTCGCAGGATGAACTACTCGAGCTTGTCCGACATTCACCGGGTGTACTAAGCGCTGAAGAACAGCAACGGCTCATAGCAAGTCTTGCCTTTGACGCACGACACGTGAGCGATATTATGACACCGCGCAGCATGATAAACGCCGTACCGCTTGGCGAAACGCTGGGCCCGCTCGTGCTCGATGAGCTGTTTAAGACTGGTCATAGTCGCTTTCCGGTATTCGACGGCGATCTCGATCATATCGTCGGTATGTTGTATCTTCACGACCTGCTTGACCTCAGGCAGGGGAGCCAGCCAGCAAAAAAGGCCATGCAAACGAAAGTCTACTTTGTCCGTGAGGACCGAGACCTGTCTCATGCGCTCCATGGTTTTCTCAAAACAAGGCATCATTTGTTCGTTGTCGTGAACGAATATCGTGAAACAGTTGGGCTTCTCAGCCTTGAGGATGTACTCGAAGCCCTGTTAGGCGCTAAAATAGTTGATGAGTTCGATGCCTTTGACGACCTTCGGGCCGTAGCCGAGCACAATCCAAAGTCCAATAACGAACCGAAAGGGAAGGAAGACGTATGAGAACACTGAACAGAGAACTGAAAGACCACACTGGCGAGACCGTTACGATTCGTGGCTGGATTCACAAGAAGCGCTTACTCGGCGGGCTAAATTTCATCACGGTTCGTGACCGAAGCGGTGTGAGCCAGAGCCTCATAGAGGACAAGGACGAAGTTGAAAAGCTGCGCGGCATGCAGATTGGCACGGTGGTGGCATTTACCGGCAAGGTTGTCGCCGATGAGCGCGCGCCTGGCGGGGCGGAATTGCACGATGTCACCGTCGTCGTCGAAGTACCCGTAACCGAAGAGCCTCCTATAGAAATAGACAAGCCCATCCCGCACAAGGCGGAGAACCTCGACACGCTGTTTGAGTACCGTGTGTTAAATGTCCGCAACCTTCAAGAGCAAAAGATTTTCAAAATTCGCTCGACCATGACGCAGCTGCTCCGTGAGTATCTTATAGAAAAAGAATGCGTTGAGATTGACACACCAAAACTCCTCGCCGAAGCAACCGAAGGCGGCGCGGAAGTGTTCAAACTGGACTACTTTGACAGGACGGCGACGCTCGCTCAGAGCCCGCAGTTTTACAAGCAAATCATGGTTGGGGCGTTTGAGCGGGTATTTGAAATAGGCCACAGCTACCGCGCTGAACCAAGCGCGACCACGCGACACCTCACTGAGCTGACCATGCTCGATGTTGAGCTTGGTTTCGTGGAAAGTCACGACGAAGTTCTCGACTTCGTGGCGGACATGACGCAGGACGCGTTGAAAAAGACCTATGAAAAACATGCTGACGATCTCCGCAGCCTCAATGCGCCAGAATTAAAACTGCCAGAAGATGGCAAAGTGCCTCGCTTCACCATTGCCGAGATTCACGACATGTACACGAAAGCAACCAAAAACGACACAACGCACGAAAAAGATCTTATACCAGACGAAGAGCGTTGGATTGCCGACCATGCGCGCAAACAGCTCGGTTCCGACCTTGTGTATGCCATAGATTTTCCGAAAGAAGCAGGGAAGTTCTACCACAAGTTCAAAGACGATGGCACAGTTGCCTGGGGCGACCTGTTGTTCCGTGGCCTCGAAATCGCGACCTGCCCGCTTCGCGAGAACAACTATGAAAAAATGATTGAGCAAATGACTGCTGCTGGCCTCGATGTATCGCATCCAGGGTTCAAGTACTACCTCGACGGGTTCAAATACGGTTTGCCGCAGCATGGCGGCTGTGGGTTCGGTATCGACCGCGTCGTTCAAAAGACCATCGGTCTCGCGAACGTGAAAGAAGCTACGCTCTTCCCGCGCGACATGAACCGCCTGACACCTTAGTTACAGAATGTTATACTCAGCGCCAACTTTTTCAGCGGCTTTTTCGAGCCATGCTTTCGTGAGCTGGTGACCTTCGGCCGAAAGCAAGACATCATGAGTAGGGAAGCAGGCTTTTGGCTTGACAGCCGTTATGAAATCCATCGCCTCGCTCATTTTCATCCATGGGGCACTGGCGGGAACGGCGAGCAGTTCGACTGCGCAGTCGGGCAGTGTGTATGAGTCTCCTGGGTAGTAGAGAGCGCCGTTGTCGACTATGACCCCCAGGTTAGCTGGAACAGGGTAGTCTGGGTGAATGTTAGCGTGTGTTCCACCGGTGAAACGGAGTGAAAACGGCCCGACAGCGATAGTTTCGCCAACAGCTATAACCTGTTTCTTCCCTGCAAAATCATCAAGTTGTGCAATTATGTCCACGTGTGCGTATATGCATACTTCTGGATTCTTTTCGAGTATCTTCTGAAGCTGTGCTTTGTCAAAATGGTCGCCGTGCTCATGCGTTATGACAACGCCGACCGTATGGTCATTTGGCTCAAAGTCTTTTGTCCAGCCGCCTGGATCTATGACTAACGACGCGTTATCTTTTGTTAGTTCCAAACATGCATGCTGAAATTTTCGTATATCCATGAACTCAGTATACTAGTTGTATATGACTGATGCTGAGTTTCGGGAAGTGGTTTGGCAGTACTGGCGCGAAAATGGGCGACAGGGACTGCCGTGGCGGGAAGACCCGTCGCCGTACAATGTCGTGGTCAGTGAGCTCATGCTGCAGCAGACGCAGGTCCACCGGGTCATACCGAAGTTCTTGACGTTCACTTCCCTCTTCCCCGACTTCCCTGCTTTAGCGAAAGCTTCCTTGAGTGAGGTGCTGATTGCCTGGCAAGGACTCGGGTATAACCGCAGGGCAAAGTACTTGCATGAGCTCGCGAAAGCCGTCGTCGCTCTCGGTGGTTTGCCGGACACGCTTGATGAACTAGTGAAGCTGCCCGGCATAGGCAAGAACACTGCCGGCGCAATCCTCGCGTATGCGTTCGACAAACCAGTTGTCTACATAGAAACGAACATCCGTACGGTCTACCTGCACCACTTCTTTGCTGACCGGTTCGATGTCGACGACAAAGAGCTATTGCCAATCATCGAGCGCACGCTCGACCGCGACGAACCGCGAGCTTGGTACGGTGCCCTCATGGACTATGGAACGCACCTGAAGAAGCAAGGTTTGGGGCGAATCGATGCATCGAAACACTACAAAAAGCAGTCAAAATTTGAAGGCAGCGTCCGCCAAATGCGGGGTGCGATTTTGCGTGCACTAGCTTCTGGACCATTAACTACGGATGAATTGAAAAAAGCCGTGAAGGCAGATGAAAGATTTAGCTTTGTCATACAGCAACTCAAGATAGAGTCGCTGATATCTTTGCAGCGCGATTATGTACAACTATTGAACTAAGAGCCAGGTGCATTACTGTGGCAAGGTAGCACAAATTATTTATAGTGAGAGTTAGTTGTAGATTTCAAATCAGCGAGCAGTGTGAGGGGTTCTCAAGGCAATGCTACTGACGGCTTGATTATGATGACGGGTATCGCCTATGATTAAATTATGGATTTACAACAGCTTATAGATCGCGGAGAAGAACTAAAACGTGCCGTCTACAATTCACCCGTAGTGGATATGTGGCAAAATGATGTTAAGGCGGCAGTAGCAGAGTATGGAGAAGCGACGTCAGAGATTCTTCAAAGGGCAATGTGGTTTGGGGTCATGATTCATAGCGACCAGCATGGGCAGCAGCTACATCAAGAAATGATAGACAAGGTTATTGAGTTGCTTAATGAACTTAAGCAGCGCAGTTCCGCAGATACTCAAGCGCAGTCTCGCATTATTTCACAAAAGAAAGAAGAGGCAAAAGCCTCTCTTGGCGCTAAATTTGGCCCGACTACATTTAATGGCCCAGTGACATTTGGAGATAATAGTCCCGTGAATAATGTCCAAGTAAGCGAGCTTATGTTGGCAATAATAAGCCAGGCTGAAGAAACATTACCCGAAGGGGCTGAAAAGAATAAAATCTTAGGGTATTTAAGGGCCGTTGTAGCTAATCCAACTTTTGCGGCAATGGCTGGGGCATCGTTGCCTGAGATTCTTCGGCGGCTATTTAGTTGATGTAGAAAAATATGTGCCGAAAAATAGTTGACTCGAAATAGTTTAGTTGCTAAACTATTTCTCGGTTCTTAATTAAATAATCTATGAAACAGCGAAGCGAACGGATAGAAAGTATCTTTCAGAACTTCCGCGCTATAAAGCGTGAGTTTTCTCATGGCAGGCGGTTTTCCAACCCGCATTTTGGCATGACTATGACTCAAGGTTCGGCTCTGATGCTGCTCATGCTCGACGGGCGAAAGACTA
>CAXYYW010000057.1:0-5003 GCA_964293235.1 uncultured bacterium
CCGCAAAAGGCTCTTTTGACTACAGCTTTCAAACAGGTGCAGTACTGGCCGAAAAAGTCAAAGGTGGCTATAAACTTATCGATGCTGCGTGCAATGAAGTCGTTCCCTATCAGACGCATGCCCTGCATTTTGGCAATTTGCGCGAGGAGCATTTGTCCCCTCGTCATGACTTAAATCACTATGACACAATACATGCTGAAATGAATTTGCTGGTTCGCGCCATGCAAAACGGTGTGAATTTTGAAGGTAAAACGCTGTTTATAAACATGATGCCCTGTCCAAGCTGTGCACGAACCCTCGTAAAAACACGGCTCGATGAAGTGGTATACAACGAAGTTCATTCAGATGGCTACGCAGTAGAACTATTTGAAAAAGCAGGTATAAAAACAAGAAAGGCGGGTACATGAAACGACACCCAGAATACGAATATCTCGAGCTCATGGCAAAGATTTTGAAGGAAGGCAAAACTAAGCCAACGCGAGGGATTCATCCTATCAAGTCTATCTTCGGCGCGCAGGTGCGCTTCGATCTCCGCTATGGCTTCCCTATGCTCACGACGAAGAAAATGCCGTTTAAAACCATGCTGCACGAACTGTTTTGGTTTATCTCCGGTAGTGATAGCGTTGAATATTTGCATGAACACAACATCAAATACTGGGATGGATTCTTGCACGAGGGTTCCGACAGTCTCGGCCGCGTGTACGGCGTACAGTGGCGCCACTGGAAGCGGCCAGATGGTACGGAATTTGACCAGCTGCAGTGGGCTATCGACGAGATAAAGAACAACCCAAATAGCAAAGGAATCATTGTTAACGCATGGAATGCCGGCGAGCTGAAAGAGATGCGTCTCCCCCCGTGCCACACTATGTTCCAGTTTGACGTGACGAAGGGCAAGCTTCGTCTGCAACTCTACCAGCGCTCGTGGGATGTCTTCCTTGGCGCGCCGTTTAACATCACGCAATATGCCCTGCTCCTCTATATGGTCGCGTATCTGACTGACCTTGAGCCACGAGAACTTATCATTTCTGCGGGCAATGCGCACCTCTACACAAACCACCTCGACGCAGCCAAAGAGCAACTTCAGCGCAAACCCTATCCGTTCCCGAAGCTCAAAATTGTCGGTGACGTGAAGTCCATAGATGACTTTAAGGAAGAAAACTTCGTCCTCGAAGGCTACGAATCACATCCACATATCAAGACTGACCTGGTTATCGTTTAGTAGAGCTTACCGTCGTCCAAACAGCGGCTGTTAGCTTCTATCTGCTCTTTGTTCATACCTGCCTCGTTGTACCCAAGGCCCCAGTGAGTTCCAGGGCTACACCAGTGCCCGTCGTTGCTTGAGTACGACAAATATGCAAGAACCCCGAGGATAACGATGACACCACCTGCTACGGACGATATGATTATGAGAGTTTTCTTTTACATACCATAAACTTTATACTATTCAGTATTTTTTGCCAGTTTTTCATAGATTTTGATATGCTCGTTCACCATGGTATCGAGCGTGAAGCGGGTTTCATAAGCTGAGCGGCAGGCGTGTGGGTAGATGGTTTCGATGTCATTTAGCGCTTTCGTGAGACCATTGACTATTCCCGTTTCATCATCTGACTTATCGACTATGAATCCTGTTTTCCCATCTTCTATAACTTCGGGCAGCGCGCCGGAGTTCAGGGCTATAACAGGCGTGCCGCAGGCAAAGGCTTCGAGTGTGACCATACCGAAGGGTTCGTCGAAAAGTGACGGTACGAGCAGTGCTTTTGCGTTGCCCAGGAAGTCGCGTTTTGCCTCTGGAGTGTCTATGAAGCCAACGTATTCAACATTTTTGCCGAGTTTTGGCTCAATAGCCTCTCGCCAATACGTGTCTTTGCTTTCTTCTGAGTAATGCTTGCCGGCAATTTTGAGTGTCAGGTGCTTGTTATATAACTTGTTATATAACTGCACGGCTTCTATAGCGAGGTGAACGCCCTTCGGCTCTATAATACGCCCGAGAAATGCCACATGGTCACGCGTAGGCTCTGCGAGCGGCTGCAGGGCTGGTTCGTCGAGACCGTGGTAGATGTTACCGACCCAATTTGTATCTTCCGGCATGCCAGTGCGCTGCGCATACGACATAGAGAGCCAGTTGAGTGCTTTATACTTAGGGAAATTGTTCTTGTACTTCACGAGGAAATTAAATGGATCGTGATGTGTAAAGACAACGGGTTTCGTGCACAGACTTGCAAATGGCAATGCCACCTCTTCCTCGTTTGTATATATATGAACGACGTCGAACAGACCTTCATTTGCCTGAGCGTACGCTTTAGCAACGAGCTCACTCTGCACCTGTCTAGCGAGGGTGATGAACGTGAACGGATGCTTCTTTAAAAGGTCCATGTACGTATCGCCCCGCCCCTCTAGCTCCCGTTCAAACAGGCTGAGGTCCGCCGTGACATTATGGGCCTTTGTCTCAACTGGCCCAGGCGTAAAGAGCGTGACATCGACACTTTCTTTCACGAGGCCATTTGTGAGAGCGAGCGCCAGATGCCCAGGTGAAAAAATCACCTGAGGAAGTATCTCCCGGTGCATGAATATGTGCGGCACCACCAGTGCTACACGTAGGGGCTTATTTTTCATCGAGAAAGCTAAGGTCGAGCTCTTCGTCCGAGCCCGCGTCGTCGCCGTAGTAGCCGTCAACATCTGCCATGCACTTTACTCCCTTTCTTTACCGACCATGATATCAAACTATGACCCCATAGTCACTTATATCAAATCACCTGCGCATTTGCAGGTGATTTTCGTTTAGCTCGGCTGTCAGTTTACAGACTTGAGCTGTCAATCTTTATGCCAGGGCCCATCGTCGAGCTGACGTGGACAGTCTGGATGTAAGTGCCCTTGAGAGAGCTTGGTTTGACGCTGTGGAGGCTGTCGAAGAACGCACGGGCGTTGTCGAGCAGCTTGCTTGCGCCAAAGCTCACCTTGCCAATACCGAGATGGACAATAGCTTGCTTGTCGACGCGGTATTCAACCTTGCCGCCCTTCGCTTCGGTAACAGCTTTTGCAACATTTGTTGCAACAGTGCCGCTCTTTGGATTTGGCATGAGGCCGCGTGGCCCAAGAAGTCGTGCATATTTGCCAAGTTTTGGCATGAGCCCAGGCGTTGCGACGAGAACGTCAAAGTTAAGTTGCTCTTTGTCGAGCTGCTTGGTGATTTCTTCTTCACCGACTATGTCCGCGCCGGCCTTCTTTGCTGCCTCGACTTCGTCAACAGGGACAAATGCGGCAACGCGAAGTGTCTTGCCGGTGCCGTGCGGCAATGCGACGGTCGTTCGGATGTTTTGGTCGGCCTGACGTGGGTCAACGCCGAGAACGACGTGAACCTCAACAGTTGCATCAAACTTCACGGGGCTGGTCTCGGACGCGAGCTGAATAGCTTCTGCGAGAGTATATGCCTTGCCCGTTTCAAGCTTCTTTGCAACTTCCTTGAATTTTTTGCCGTGGCGTTCTGCCTTCGGGCGAGTGACTGGAACTGGGCCACGTTTCATGTGACCTTCGGCCTCACCTTGCGGTGCGGTGTCGTGTGCGGCTTTGCGAGCTTCCTTTTCGGCCTTTTCTTCAGCTTCGTGAGCAGCTTTTTCGCTGCGCTTGCCAGCCTTTGCAACGTCGGGTTTGCGCTCAGTCACGACTTCCCCGCTGTCACCCTTCTTGTCTTCAGCAGCAGCAATAGCCGCCTCTATCTCTGCGATAGTGCTTTTTTGTGATACCTCAAGCTTCAGCTTGGCAGCTGCCTCGAGTAATTCGGCTTTTTTAGCCATGTAAGACTCCTTTCGTGGTACAAACCCCGTGCTTTATAAGGCACGGGTCCCACAATTTGGTTGATAACTGAATCAGTATATAACAGAGGTAATCAGCTGTCAACAAGCACGCAAATTGACATAATATAGCACTAGTGTTATAATAATATAAATGATTAAGATAGCTGACGGAGACTTGCTTCCTTACGCACCTAGGATTGACACGGCCCCATATGGCTGTGATGCTGGCGTTGCCGCTCACCTTGTAACCGAACAGACAAACTATCTTGGAAACCTCCTGGAACGTGAAATCCTCGTCCTCCCTCCGGCGGCGCTCGAGCATAATCTTGGTGATGTTACTACTGTTCACGCTTCAGATTTGCAGATTGATCCGTCTATAAATTCGGTGGTTATATCAAGACGTCATGCATATGAAACAGACAGTCAAAGATGTGGTGGCTTGTGCGCCTTTTCAGAGGATGGCGTAGGTAATGGCTCACTCGTTTGGGTGAATATGCAGCCACGTGGAATAAAGACCGAATTTGATCTAGGGGTTATCGAAGCGAGACTCGCTCACGAACTATGGCACAGCATAGGCCTAGGTCATTGCGCCGTTAGCGGCTGCTTGATGTATCCAGAATTATCCATGGAAGAGCAGTATGGCTTGTCGAAACTGCCGAGCAAAGGGTTATGCAGGAGCCATAGAATTGCAATTGATGGCATTGCTCGAGACCAATTATACTTCACTCGTCTTCGACGGCATATGTAGCCTCATAATCTGGCATGTTCATAAAGTATTGACAAAATATTGCCCTTATGCTATAATGAATTGGTTAGGATAAGTCGTCCTGGCACCTCCACAACCTCCCTGGCGAGAGCCAGCTCTTCCCGAGAAACAGGAGTTTACCATGACCGTCACCATGACGCTCGCAACGCTTTACATGACCGTCTTCTGGGGCTCGTCCTCGGGGGCCGTTCTGACCGCACTCGCGGGCCGTACCGGTTGGATGAAGCTGCTCATCGGCATGGCCGTGATCATGCTTGTTCTGTCGACGGCCAACAAGCCGTTGACGCTTGTCGATCTGCTCTGCGGTCTCGCGATCACCATGCTCTTGGGGACGTTGTTCGTCTTCATCGGCTGGAAGATCACGAACAAGCCGGACAAGACGACCACGCAGTGACGTGATCCAAGGGAAAGTAGAGGTTGGCGCTTCGGCGCAACAACGGGGCTCA
>CAXYYW010000058.1:0-4978 GCA_964293235.1 uncultured bacterium
TACATTAGTAGTATGAAGCGCATGATATAAAAATTATAGTTAGTATATTTTGACCCAAATTTATTTTTACAAATTATATGCAAATTTCAAATATGCATCATATTCAAAAATATATTTTAAAGACACTCTCCTATACTAAATGGGCTCGTTTTCGCGACATGAGGCCTAAGAGTGTTGATAGTAATTTATATAATTATCATCTCAAGATTCTCATAAATGGCGGCATGGTTGAGAAAGTTAATGGCAAGGGGTATCGGTTGAGTCCGGATGGCTTACGTTTTGCCGATCATGTTAGTATTGAGAATTTTGAACCGCGCTGGCAACCTAAAATACTTACCAAAGCAGTATCGATCAATGACAAGAATGAAATTCTTCTCTGGCCCAAATATAAGCAGCCGTTTATAGGTTTATGGTCATTACCAAGCGGCAAAATGCACTATGACGATGAGAGTGCTACCCAGGCCGTACTGCGCGAGATAAGCTATATATCGGACAAGATTCCGCGCAAAATAACATCAAGCGGCGTAGTCGAATATCGTGTTTTTATCAATCGGCAGCTCGTAACGCATACAATTGCACATATATTTACTGTAAATATTGATTACAACAACAGGGGCAGTTCGCGATATATGCCTCTCGACAGGCTCGGTGAATTAGAACTATCGCCAGGTACGAAAGAATGCATTGATGATGTGTTGGGACATGACGAGTTTTTCTTTACACACCACGATATTGACTATTGAATGAAGATGCTTTGTTGCGAGTTTCTCATAATACGGTTATGCTTATACTATGGCGAAATCTTGGCGAGACATAAACGCTGTTTATCAAATATACCCCCGGAGCTTTAAGGACACGAATGATGATGGCGTTGGTGATTTGCCAGGGATAGTTCAGAAGTTGGAGTACGTTGCCAATACGCTTGGCACAGAAGCTGTTTGGCTTTCGCCATTTTATCCATCGCCGCAGGTTGATTGTGGATACGATGTTAGTGACTATTGCGCTGTCGACCCACTCTTTGGGACTATGGGCGATTTTGAAACGTTACTCGCCACTGCTCACGAAAAAGACCTTAAGGTCATGATGGACCTTGTACCAAATCATACCTCAGATCAGCACGCGTGGTTTCAAGAGTCGAAGAGTAGCCGAGATAATCCAAAGCGTGATTGGTATGTGTGGCGCGATGAACCAAACAACTGGATAAGTATTTCTGGCGGTTCTTCATGGACGCTCGACGAAGCAACAGGGCAGTACTACTTGCATTCTTTCATGAGCGCTCAGCCAGATTTGAACTGGGAAAACCCAGACGTGCGCGCTGCCATAAAAGACGTCATGCGATTTTGGTTCGAGAAAGGCATCGATGGATTTCGCATAGATGCTGTATGGGCACTTTCAAAAAACCAAGAATTTGCAGACGATCCACCAAATGAGTCATACAGTGGCGCAGAGGGTGAATACGGGAGCCATGTCCATAGCTCATGCAAGAACGGTCCGAAGCTTGCTGAATATTTGAAGGAGCTGACGTCGGTCGCTGAAGAATACGCCGACAAGTATATTCTGTTTGAGTTCTATCCGGACGAGTTGCTTGGGGACAAGAATGAGCAATTGAAACTGCTACACGGCATTGCGCCCGAAATTTCCGCACCATTCTACTTTGAGGGATTGCATTTGCCATGGCATGCAACGCGTTATGGAGAGGTGGTGAATAACTATCTGTCAATACTTCCGGAAAAAGCTCGACCATCGTTCTGTTTCTCAAATCATGATCAACAGCGCCTCGTTACTCGGTTCGGCGATGAACAAGCGAGACTCATAGCACTACTTGAAATGACACTACCAGGCATGCCCGTTATGTATTACGGTGACGAGCTGGGCATGGAGAGTGGTAGTATCCCGCCAGAACTTACAAAGGACAAATTCGAAAAAACAGGTGACATGGGCGGACGCGATCCGGAACGAACACCCATGCAGTGGGATGACTCGGTGCGAGGCGGTTTCACGGCGGGTATGCCATGGCTGCCAGTAAACCAGAATGTTATTAAACGAAATGTCTTAAGTGAATTGAATGATCCCGATTCGTGGCTTAGTCTCTACCGACAATTGCTTGCATTGCGGCAGGAGCCGGTGCTCCGAGATGGCGAGTTTGAACTTGTCGAACCAGGCAGTGGCTATGTACTTGCATATAAGCGTTCACTTGATGGTGCGACGTACTATGTAGCATGCAATTTTGCGGCCGCCATGCAGGTGATAACCTTGCCTGTTGCTATACGGAACATACGAGTCATGACCCATGTAGGAGCCGCGAAGATTCTTGAAGACGGTCGCGTCAGCTTACAGGGCTATGCGGCAGTAGTGTTATCGGAACGTGCTGATCCGGACACCCCGTAAGAATTTTTGCTATTGCCTCGTACTCAGCCCTCGTAACCCAGAGATGATACTTTGTTTTAACAGCAATTTGCCGCGCAACGTAGTCACAACGGTACGATTTGTTTGAGGGAAGCCAGGTGGCTGCATCGGCGTCACTTTTTGCTTGGTTGGCAGGGCCATCAACGGCGAGAAGCTCAAGGGGATCATTCGCGAGTGAGTATCTTTCGGCAGCAGTTAAGTTCTGAGCCCCTTTTTGCCAGGCGTCGCCAAGTGCGACCACGTGATCAATTTGCACTGTATCGCTCGTGTCTGTGCCTCGCACAAACTCTATGGTTTTGCCGGTATACGGGTCTAAAAGCGTACCACTTGCAACTTTGCAGGTCGTATCAACGTATGTTACGTTTGTTAGATCTCGCCGTAGGATATAATTTCGTACATCACAGCCGTCTATAGTACCCCAGCCACTTGAAAACATTTCACGTTTGTAGCCGGTTTTCGGTGCTCGCCCTTTAACTTCGAGTTCTGCAAGTGCCACTGCCGCCGATGAGTTGCCTGCCGACGGGAGCGGTGCCGAGCCACTTGTGGCTTCAGGTAATGTTGAACGTAGCTCAATGGCTCCAATGATCAGTACGGCAACTACAAAAACAAAGCGTGCAATTTTAGTAAGAGCTGCTTTTTGTTCTGTGCGCATACCTTACCATTGGCCGCCCATGAGGACTAATATAATTGAGAAGACAAGTATCATTATAACCTCGGCGGGCAAAAAGAGATTCTTGTAACGCCAGAGCCCTAGCAGTAGTAGGCTATAGCATAGAGATGTTAGTAGTGCAGACGGGAACAACAAATTTGTCGTCAGTACTCCAGTGCTCGTGGCAAATAATGCGGCTATCCATATGCAAACCAGCATGGCGGTCCCGATTGTTATGCCAGCTGCCGTGTGGATAGTGTTTTTGATAGATTTTGATGTGCTCGCTGGAATCCATGCGACAAGAAGCTGTGCTACAAACGAAGCCCCTATAACGTAATAAGTGATGTTTGGGAGCGTGTATGCTGGGATAAGCCAGAACACCAAGAATCCATAGAAGGCAGCACCCAGCAAAGATAAAATAATACCCATGAGCAAATAACTTTGGCGGGTTGAAGCAATGTGCTGGCTGATGCTGAGATTCTGGCCTGCCGATGAGCGTAGCAATACGTACAGGCCGCCACAGAGCGTAACAACAAGGGTAACGATGCCGATATACTGCCAGGCACTCACTTCTTTTGTGCCTTTACTATTTCGTCGGGCAAAAAGCCTTTCTCGTGCTGGAAGTTTGCCTTCCATTCGTAGCCAGCGTTATAGCCAAGATTTTTCATAAGCTTGGTGGGGGCGTTTCGTAAATGCAAAGGAACGGCTGCGTCAGGATACTGCGCAGCAAGCCCTTTTGCTTCATGCATGAGATCTGTTATTTCGCGTGATTTTTGAGAACGAGCGAGAGCAGTGGCGCAGTGGTACAGGTTATAATTGCCTTCCGGCAGTCCGACTCGTTCTATGGCCTGAAATGTCGCAACCGCGAGGCTGAGGGCGCCATTACCGGCAAGGCCTATATCTTCGCTTGCAAATATGACCATGCGTCTGGCGATAAACTTCGGGTCTTCGCCAGCATCAAGCATGCGGCTAAGGTAGTAAAGTGTTGCGGTGACATCGCTTCCGCGCATACTTTTTATAAATGCCGATATGACGTCATAGTGCATGTCGCCCTTTTTGTCGTAACCAGGAACGCGCTTTTGAGCAGCAGCTTTCACAACGTCGGGCGTGACTTTCTCGCCAAAACTGAGGGCGAGCTCCAGGTTCCCAAGTGCAACTCGCGCATCACCACCAGAAAGCTCGGCGAGGTAGTCAATAGCTTTCGGTGTGACGTTTTTTGTTGCTTTCAAGTGTTTGATAGCCCGTTTGATAACATCGACAATTTCGGTTTTTGCAAGCGGTTGCAGGACAAGAACTCGCGTGCGAGACAGAAGGGGGTTTATGACTTCAAAGCTTGGGTTTTCGGTCGTTGCGCCTATGAGCGTAATAAGCCCTGACTCAACGTGAGGCAAAAAAGCATCCTGCTGGGCCTTATTGAACCGATGAATCTCATCGACAAAAAGGATTGTTCTAACGTTGAGATTCCAGTTCTGCCGAGCGTGCCCAATAACTTTCTCGACATCTTTTTTGCCACTTGTGACAGCGCTTAGTTCAACAAACTCAGCATTAACTTCTTTCGCAATGATTCGGGCAAGCGTCGTTTTGCCGGTTCCGGGCGGCCCCCAAAATATCAGGCTGACAGGCTCTTTTTTCGCAACGATTTGACGAAGTATCTCGCCTTCGGCAAGCAAGTGTGATTGTCCGATCACTTCATTTAGGCTCGTTGGTCGCATCGCCTCCGCAAGTGGTACTCTACTCATAACTCTAGTATACTAGCCATATGAATAAGCTGCATATACTCTTAGTCTTCGGCGGCGAATCTACCGAACACGAAGTGTCCATAACAAGCGCGCATAACGTCTACGCCGCGCTCGATGACACAAAATACGATGTATCACTCTGTTATGTCGACAAGGTGGGTCGATGGTGGAAGGTTGACAGTAT
>CAXYYW010000059.1:0-4888 GCA_964293235.1 uncultured bacterium
CTGGCCGAGGCGGGGCGCGAAATAAAAACCACTAAAGAAAAAACCACCACATTATGTCATATTTCCGCACTCCCGCTCTTGGCGCGGCAGACATCAGGACACGGCGGGATACTACGACCAGTAGGTGGCAGCGTAACCACACCACTGTGGAGTACATCGCTCCGGTGCGTATGGGGCCAATTACCCACACGGTTGACGTGGCGCTCATGGTCGCCATGCTTGGCCTTGTTTACTTATCTCAGGTGACAAAATCGAGCACGTTCGGCTACACGTTACAACAGCAAAATGATACGCTCGCATCACTCGCGGCAGAGCAGCAGGATCTCGAGATTGAAGACGCTCGCCTGCAGGCGCTCAATACAGTCAAGGACAGCAATGTTGCGAAAGCAATGACCGTACCTGTCAGTACTACGTCAGCGACAAACTAGAGACAGACGTCACCATAGCAGGTAGGCGTCTTTCTCTCGTTCCTCGTTCTACGCTACAAAAAGAACACCATGTTTAATTCGACTTCATATCTGAAAAGTGTCCGAGGACGCGCCGTCTGGCTAGGCCGGCTCGTAGCCCTCGCTTTTTTGGTGTTCGCACTCCGGCTTTTTTATATTCAAGTTATCCAACATGACCACTATGTGGCACTGGCAAAGCAGACACAGGTGACAAAACTGACGATTTTTCCAGAGCGGGGGACGATCCTTGTTCTCGATGGCAAGAGCGGCACGACGCCGCTTGTTATGAATGAAACGGTTTACACCGTCTATGCTGACCCACAGGAGGTAACCAATGCCTCAAAGGTCAGACAAGTTGTGCAGCAAGTTGCTGGTGGGGAAATGGTTGAAGACTCATTTCAATACCTGAATGACACCTCGAGGCGATATCTTGTGCTTGCGCGACAGGTCACGCGGACACAAGCCGAGAAGATACTTGGGGAGGAACTAGCTGGCGTAAACGTCCAGAAAGGAACAAAGCGCATCTACCCAGAGGGCTCGCTTGCATCACAGCTACTTGGCTATGTGAACGCAGATGGCGAAGGCCAATATGGTATAGAAGGTGCGTTAAATAGCCGCTTGGCAGGTACGAATGGGCTTTTACAGTCAGTTACGGACGTGCGACGAATTCCACTGACTATTGGGGACGATAACATAGAAGAGCCGGCCGTAAACGGTGATAACTTAGTACTGTCTATTGACCGTAATGTGCAATACGAGCTTGAGCGCTCACTGAAGGAGCATTATGATAAAGTGCAACCGACGGACGCGAGCGCGATTGTAATGGACCCGAGTACTGGGCGAATCGTGGCAATGGCTAATTATCCAACCTATGATCCAAACAGCTACTCAAGTGTGACGGATTATAAATTGTTCCAGAATTACACGACGGATAATGCCTATGAAGCTGGCTCGGTCATGAAGACGCTCACGGTGGCCGCTGGGATAAATGAAGGGGCTATCACGCCGACATCGACGTCGCCAAACCCAAATAGTTGTACAACGGTCGATGATGCGACAATCTGTAATGTCATCCGAAACGGCATAACGAATCCAACGACACAACAGACGTTAACATATTCGTTTAATACCGGCGCCGTGAACGTGGTTCGGTTACTTGGAGGGGGAGAAATCAACAAAACAGCCAGGGACAAGTTATATAACTACTTCTCAAATCACTATCGTTTCGGTAGTGCGACAGGTATTGAGCAGTCCGGAGAGGCCGAGGGAATTATTTATTCTCCGGAGAATGAGCAGGGAAATAACGTCCGTTACGCGAACATGTCGTTCGGCCAAGGCATGACGACGACTATGACGCAAGTCGCGTCGGCGTTTTCAGCCATACTCAACGGCGGGACGTATTATCGGCCGACACTCGTGTATGGCGCCGAAAATAGCGATGGAACCGTCAAGGAGCAGGCGCCAACGGGTGTTCAAAACAACGTTGTTAGCGCCGAAACCTCATCTGAAATGCGTGATCTTATATGGCATACTAGGTACGACAACAGCGTTAACCGTGTGGTTGATCCAACGGGGTATGCTATAGGCGGAAAAACAGGGACGTCACAGACCATAGACCCTGCAACAGGAAGATATAGTGATACCGAAACGATTGGAAGCTACCTCGGTTATGTCAGTGGAAGCACCAGTCATACGCCAAACTATGTCATAATGATACGTATGGATTATGCCCAAGGGGGCACATTTGCTGGATCAATCGAGGCGAACAAGATGTTCGGCGAGATGGCTCGTTGGCTTATTAATTATGACGGGATAGTACCAAACAAATAAGGGGGATTATGGGAGAAGCACTACTTGTATCACAAATTACCGACGCGCTCGTGAAGCTAACGGTGCTTGCCATGGCGGCGTTCCTGTTTTCTATGGCGCTTACGCCGGTATATACCTACATAGCGTACAGGTACCGTTTTTGGAAACGACCCCGAGAGACGGACATAGAAGGAAACCCGCTTGCCGTTTTCTCAAAATTGCACAAGGAAAAGCACGAACGGCACATCCCAACTATGGCTGGCGTTATCATGGTTGTCGTCGTCGCGCTCATAACGATTATCGCGAACCTTGACAGGCGTCAAACATGGTTGCCGCTTGTCGCGCTCATCGGTGGGGCGCTTATAGGTCTGATAGACGATATCATCAATATCCGTGGCAAGGGAAAGGGCGTTGGAGGTCTCCGGTCGGGCCTTAAATTTGCCATGATTAGTGCTGTTGCGCTTGTCGCTGCCTGGTATTTCTTTACAAAACTAGAGTACTCGTCTTTATACATTCCGTTTGTAGGCCCGTGGGAAATTGGCTGGGTAATTATACCGATATTTGCGTTTGCGGTCGTCGCAACAGGCAATGCGGTGAATATTAGTGACGGTCTTGACGGACTTGCCGGCGGATTACTTGCGCAGGCGTATGCCTTTTTCGGCATCATAGCACTTCTTCAGGGTAACTACGGCATTGCGGGGTTCTGTTTCACAATACTGGGCGCACTCCTCAGCTACGTGTGGTTTAACATCTATCCGGCGCGGTTCTTTATGGGCGACGTTGGCAGTTTTGCGCTTGGTACAGCGCTTGGTGTTGTTGCAATGCTGACCAACACGCTCTTGTTGCTTCCAGTTATTGGCATTATGTTTGTCCTTGAGGCGGGCTCAAGTCTGCTTCAGATAACGTCAAAGAAATTCTTCGGCAGAAAGATTTTCCTCTCAGCGCCAATACACCATCACCTTGAAGCATCGGGATGGCCTGAGGTAAAGGTGACTATGCGGTTTTGGGTCATAGGCGCAGTGTTTGGGTTCCTTGGACTGTTGCTCGCACTAGCAGGGGGCAGCATCTAGCATGCGTGTTTGGCGGCCATCAGCGGCTACGAAGCCGGAGTCGTCTGTGCCAACGGTGCGTATGCACCGTCCGGATTATCAGATAGTGCTTTTCATGGGGCTGCTCATGCTGATTGGCCTCGTCGTTTTGTATTCTATTAGCCCGGCTCGCGTTGAGGTTATTAACTCAAACACGAATAGTACGCTGGACACGGCGCACTTTATGCAACGTCAGCTCATAAGCCTCGGGGCGGGGCTCGTTGCGTTTATTGTCGCCGGGCTTACGCCAGTAAAGTATTGGAAACGATATGCATGGCCGCTTCTCCTGGTCAGTTTTGCAGCGTCGGCGTTGCTTGCGCTGCTCGGGCTTTTTATGGACGGGGGCATTATTATAGAGACGAACGGTGCGGTTCGTTGGTTCAATCTCGGGTTCATGTCTTTTCAGCCTGCCGAAATGCTCAAGTTCGCGTTTATTCTGTATATGTCAGTGTTCTTAGGAAGACAGACGGCGAAAGGGAAACTCAACGATCTTAAGGAGACTTTTTTGCCCCTCGGTATACTACTTGCCGTGGCGGGTCTTTTCATTATTGTTTTTCAAAAAGACATGGGTACAGGCATTACGCTCATTGGCGCCGTGACGGCTATCTTGTTTGCTGCCGGTATAGAGAAACGCTGGCTTATTGTTGGGGTTATAGCGCTTCTTGGTGTGACAGCTGTTCTTACCGTGACGTCGCCACACCGCGTTGAGCGCGTTCTGACATTTCTGCAATCCTCAAGTGGCACGTCTGCTGAAGATGATGCCTCATCATACCATATTGACCAGGCAATGATTGCACTTGGCTCGGGCGGCACATTTGGCAAAGGTCTTGGCCAGGGCGTTCAAGCGTTCGGGTACCTTCCAGAGGCCGTGAACGACTCCATATTTGCGATACTTGGTGAGACATTTGGGTTTGTTGGGCTACTTGTTATTATGGCGCTGTTCGGGGGGCTGCTTCGACGCGTTCTTTTGGTGGCAAATCAAACCGTCGATGTGACCGATAGGCTCATAGTTATAGGATTCTTTGGGCTTATAGCCTCGCACGTCGTCGTGAATATTGGTGCAATGACGGGCATTTTCCCGCTGACGGGCGTCACGCTCCCATTCCTTAGTTTTGGCGGCACGAGCCTCCTCTTTACATCGCTTGGGCTAGGTGTAGTGTTTTACATTTCGCGGTATACTACTCATCAGAGAATAATAGAGCAGGAGGGCAGCAGTGAAGCTACTGTGCGTCGGCGGGGGATCGGGCGGGCACGTTACGCCGGTTCTCGCGGTTATCAACGAAGTCGCTAAGCATCAACCTGACGTCTCGGTGATGTTCGTGACCGATAAGGCCTTTTTAAAACAGACTGAAGGTCTTGTTAAGCACGCCGATGTTCCAATAGCCGTTCGAACAGTGACAGCAGGAAAGTTTCGTCGCTATATGGATATCGCTCTCTGGAAACAAGTGCTTCGTCCGGATATTGGTGGGCGGAATATGGTTGATATGTTTAAGGTTGCCGGTGGCGTCGCTCAAAGCCTGCGGCTGCTCAGGCGATTTAAACCAG
>CAXYYW010000060.1:0-4886 GCA_964293235.1 uncultured bacterium
AGAAATGAAAGCATCGTGTCAACGTTGATACCAAATGCTGCCTTAAATGCAGGTGGAAAATTCTCGAACATCTTCTTGGTTAATTCCGCATCACTTGAAAATGTCGGATATAGTGAAATGTACATGAGTACAACCGCTGAAAGAGCCACGGCCCATATGAGCGTGCTGAGTCGTAGCATCTTCAGTTCGCGCCCGAGGACGTTCATGCCGAGTCTTTCGAATCTTTTTTGTAGTAATGCATGAATATTTCTTCGAGTTCTGGTTCTTCTATGGATACGCTCCGAAGCTTTACGCTCGCGAGCAACTTGACGATAACATTGACATCGCCCCTGTAGAGAAATGAGACATGCCCTTTTGTGGCATGCACATCGCTAATACCCCTCACCCGGAACATTGTCTGGCTGACTGGCGCACCGAGGTCAAGCGCAACTTTGACATAGCTGTTTTTCCTGAGCGAGTCAATCTGTTCGGTTGCAATAATACTGCCCTCTTTGATAATCGCAACTCTATGACACATCTTTTGCACCTCGCTAAGTATGTGCGATGAGAATAGCACTGTCGCCCCACGCTTATTTTCTTCCTTGAGAAGCTCAAAAAAGGTCGACTGAACAAGCGGATCAAGCCCACCAGTTGGTTCATCGAGGATGATAAGCTTTGGGCTGTGTATCAAACCTTGGATTATCCCGACTTTCTTCTTATTGCCATAGCTCAAATCATCTATCTTTTTGTTCAAATCAAGGTCGAGCAGCTTTGCCAGACTGTACATGCGCGCTTCCATGTCATGCCTCGACTTCTTATAAAAGCTTGCACTGTAACGAAGTAGGTCCCGCGCCTTCATATTGTCATAGTAAAACACTTCGCTCGGGAGATACCCAACCTCTTCACGAATCGACGGTCCATCGGTCGTAATATCTTTCCCGAAGATTGTTGCTGAACCACTTGTTGGCTGAATCAACCCTAGCAGTGTTCTGATCGTTGTTGATTTTCCTGCCCCGTTTGGGCCGATAAAGCCAAAAATCTCTCCCTCTTCAACAGAGAGATTAACATCCTCGATTCCCTTTGATTTACCGTAATATTTCGTTAAGTTATTGGTCTCTATGACACCCATATACTATATGAGTATACTCTTAGCATAGACGCTATTCCATGGGTACTTACTGGATTCTTCGTGGAGGCTTGGGTGGGCGCGAGGGCTGTGGGGACTGCTCTTCTACTGTAGGCTCAAGTTCGACATTATCGGTATCAGACTTGACGGCTTCGGCAATCTCTTCCAAGCTACGGCCATGACGTGCTGGTGGTAATTTGCCAAGTGTGTAGACATACACGACATCGTCACGGATAATCATAAACTGTGTTGCCGTTGCACTAACAGACGCAGCTACTATTGGCAGCTTCAACTCCTCCTCAAGATTTAGCATGTCGTCAAAGCTTTTAACCGACATAACTCTCTTCCCCGATAGGTCAGCCGCTCGGCTTGCACGAACAATGATACCTTCATGATAACGATAAATCTTGTCAAGTTCACGCTGGTACGGTGTCTTAAATATTCTCTTTCTGAGACCGAAGATGAACGAGGCAACAGCAAGCGCTCCAAGTCCTATTGCACCGTACAGTTCATACTGCGTGCACTTGTCTATCCCTTCTTGAGCAGCCATCGTAACAATCTGCTTCGTGTCTTCTTTGTCGTACTTTGTCGTTACGGCATATATCTGCGACCCGACCGGCACGACAAACGACGATGTCCGAGTATCATCTAGTTTGGCACCGCCAATATCGCCAGTCACATGCATAGAAAATGTCACCGTGATATCACCATCAACAGGTAGAACAAGCGAGTTTTTTAGCTCGTCGAGAAGTCGTTTGTATTCGGCATACGGCATGGTCACTGTTGGCGTGACCGCAAACTGGCTGGCCGTAACAGTTCTACGAACCGGCGTAACGAGCTGGAACTTCTGCGTCCATACGTTCGATGCCCCGTCATTTTCATTGTTACTAAACGTATACTTTGAGCGTACTATTGCTGTGACGTCATAGACATACGTTAGTTCCTGCTGCTCAGATGCTGAATATGAGTAATGGAACGCTCCATCTATCGTATCGGTGAGGTCCATGATGTATGCTGTATTCGCCTCAGGCCCGTCTGTAAAGAAGCTGTTTTGGAAATAATTCACTTTCGTATCTACCGACTGCGTAATTTTGTACGTATATGCTGATGGTGCTGGCACAACATTTGAGCGGCGCTGGTAGACATCGTACGCGAGATACCCCGCGCCCAACAGTAAAACACTGCCAAGTATGACATACCCGACTTGCCGATGAACGTGCCTTCTGTAGTCCAGTGCGAGCGCTACCATATCACCCCACCCTAATGTCCCGCTGACGCGTCCCTAAGCCACACCGTCGGATAGCCGACATACGGCACTGTTGAACGGACGATACCAATAACAGCATCCTCTGACACTGGCGGGTCTTTGCTCGGATTGTTGTCGCCCTTCGTTGTAAAGACAAGCCCACCACTTCCATCACTTTTCGCCGTTTCTATATCCACCACTCGGTGCGTTATTGTTTTATTCTCTGCCTCATATTGTATGATATCGCCCATCTTTATGTCCATTGGGTCCTGGAGCCGTTGCACGACAACAATAGAGCCGCGTGAAAATATTGGCACCATGCTATTCGACATGATAACCACCGGCTTATAGGTGAATACTCCCGTCATAAAGAATGCAAGCGCTACCATAGCAATCCCAAACATGACGTCAAAAGCGAACCTCGGATGATGGTGACGACGCGTACCCATATTCTCACGACTCTGCTGGCCCCTGTCTATTACAATATATGCGGCAACGGCAAGCAGTATCGACGAAACGCCTATCATATACCAGTCGTATTTCGGTACGATTGGCGGCAGCACTGTCATGCCAACAACTCCAAGCCGGTAGACAAGCTGGCTCGTAAAACCAGCCGCCACAGCAAGATACGTAAGCAAGAGGCTAGAGGCAATCGCAGGAGCAACATCTTGAGTTAGCGTCTTTATCGCTTCTTCTGGGTTCTGGATGTCTGACATACTGATAACATTCATCTGCTGCAAGGCAAATACCGCCGCTGTTAAAAACCCAAACCAGACAACATTGCGCCGACCGGCAAGTAGCATTGTGCTATGGCGAGCATATTCAAATGCGACGGCGACTATACCATACGCGAAGGTGTTCTGGACTATGCTCTGCCAACCCGACACCACTGCATTGTGAGTGTACGTAACGGCAAGCCCAGATAGGAAATACAGCACGAACCATATGGCAAGCACCGACCCAACCATGAAGGCTTTTTCCGACTTATGCCGAGCCCGATCGCCTCGCCCATATGCGAGGGCAAGCGCAAGCCCGCCTATTGCGAGCGCCATAACGGGTTGCACAACATAGAGCAGCGTAGTTGGAGAAAATACCTGGGCAACGCGGAGGTAAAGATATAGCGCTGCAAGGACAAACGTACTCCCGAGTAACGCCCAGGCAGTGGGCGGAACGGAAAAGATTCTTCGAAACATAGCTACAACGCCCCCTGTATACTATAGCCAGAAAGAGTCCACGTGCTTCTTGTTGAACCGAGCGTTCCGTTGAATTGGAATGATGTCCCGGTTGAGATACCTGCCATACTGAGTATTGTCAGTTGCGTTGTTGACGTCGTATAGCTCACTGTTGAACCCATGGAGCTCACGGCGTTTGTTGAGGAGCTCCACGAGGCCTGGATGCGCCATCCTCTTAGGAACTGCCCCGTATTATTTGTTACCGTAAAGGTGTAGGGCCAGTAGTACCATTTGCCAGACTTGGTGCGCGTTCCAGCAGACACTGACATGGTGAGCCCTGACATTGTCTGGTACGTTAAGGCAAGGGTGCCTGACACATGAATATTTTGAAGTATATACCCGGCAGTATATGACGTGAAGTTAACTGTAAAGGTCACTGTCCCGCCTGGGTTTATAGTGCCGTTGCCTGAGCCGTTGACTATAGTCGCCGTCACTCCGCTTGTCGAACAAGAAACTGTTGAAGCGCAGGAGAATTGTGTAAAGTCAGATGGCATATCAAACATTAGCTGCCACGCTGTGATAGTGGCGGTGCCATTGTACTTTATCGTTATCGTCTCGGTATAAACAATCTTGCTGCCTTGTGACCCGGTCGATGTCGTGTACGTCATGAGCAAGTTGCTCGTCGCAACATACGCCGGCTGCGTCGCATGTGTGTTTATGGCCAAATTTTGCGTAAAAAGAGCATACCCCGTGCCCGAAAGAGCAAGGGGTATGGCGAGTAACAGTAGCGCGTGCCTGAGAGAAGTGTATCGTCTACGCATGGACATACCACCCACTCATGCAGCGCCTTTTTATGGTTACGGTGTCTGTACGTAGTTAAGGTCGATAGTAGCCGTCTTCGACTGGGACGTAATGTTCGATGTCGCTCCCGAGTTCCATGTCACCGTGACGGTTACGGTGTCTGTGTTTCCGGCGGTAATCACATCGTTCACCGCAACACCGCTTAAGGAGTAGGTGATGTCCGTTGGACTTGCGGCGTTGATAGTTGCGAGGTCGGTGAGCGAGCTGAGCTCAGCATCGATGCTACCGTTGTTCGTGATGACGACATCGTAGGTTGCTGATGCACCAGGATAGGCGAGATTCGTACTGAACATCGCTGACGTCCCTGTATAACTCGGCGCCGGCGCGTCTGTTGCACCCGGGTTCGTGTCGGTACGCGTGATGCTGGTAATTGCCACGTCCCAGTCACCAGTCGCGGTACCAGTACCATTTATCGTAAGTAGTTGGGCAAATGCCGCATATGCAACGGAGGCCAGCCCCACCAGGACGACCGCTGCGATGATAAGCTTGTTTCTCATAGAGA
>CAXYYW010000061.1:0-4828 GCA_964293235.1 uncultured bacterium
TACCACACCGCTGTCGTCTTACGACTATGAGCGCCGATGAAGTGAAAACACAAAAGGAAACTGGCTATGAACCCATAGCAAACAAAGAAGGGAAGGCCCTTGAGCCTGACAAGAACGGGCGATATGCAAAGGCATATGCTGTCCGCGAGATCGATAACCCGAAGAATGTATTCACCGCGTCTAAGCTTAGAGCGGCAATAGGGACGAATGCAAAGCTCTATGGTGCTTTCTCCGCCATCTACCCCAGCAGGATAGCCGTTCTTAGAGATACTATTGCTCAAAAAATATTTGGGGAGAGATCTCTTACTCGAAACCCAAAGACTACCGAGGGAGATGCGGATCCAAACACGGAGGAAGGAAGGGCGAAAAACGTCGCAAAGAATCTGAGCGATGAGCAGGCGAATCCTCAAGTTGCTCAACAAGCCGACGATGCCCTCGGCGATTTAAAGGAGAGTGTGGATGAGGCCATCACCGCAGAGAAAGCAGATATAGCGAACGGCACGCCAAAGACAGGTGCGAGCAATGTTTTAGCAGTCTCAGAAATTGACCCGCCTAAAATAAATGTCATGGCTGGCGTCACAACGGAAGTCAAGGGCGCTGCCCAAGGACTTGTTATCGATACGGCAAATACTATATGCACTGGCTACTCCCGAGCAAAACTCGTGGTTAACTTAGCCCGCCTTGCAGGAACCGCTGCCGCCATAGCATATGGCATACATCTTTTCGCTGTGTTTGAAAAAGCCATATCCGGCGACTCCTTGACAGCAGAGGAAACGAGCACTATGACAAATGACGTCAATGAAGTTATGACCAGCCTCAACCGGGAGGACAGCAGTGGTACTACTGGCAGTGATTCTGCGGGGTATGCGGCGTATATGTATAACCAGGTTTCGGCTAACCCCATAACAAGCCCAATAACCGGCGGGGCATTTCTAACATCGGTGGTTGCACTAGTGATGTTTGTAAAAAAGGCGAATATAAATGGCGTTGGTGCTGACTCATTCTGCGGCACCTTGCTGTCGGGACCTGGTCAGATCGTTTCAGTAATAGCCGGGATTGGCGTCCAGGCTCTTGCCGCATTCTTTAGCGGCGGCTTCTCACTAACCTCAAGTATCGCCCAATTTGGACTCAAGGAAGGGGTAAAGATAGCCGTTAAAGAAATCGTCGGGAAAGTTGTTAAAACAAGTGTAGAGGAGATGACAAAAGAAGATATAAAATTAGCCGTTAAAACTCTTGGAAAACAGGTGCTAAAAGAGTCTGCTTCAATTGGCGGGTTAATGCTCATAAGCTACTTGGTTGACCAGTTTGTTGTGCCTTATGTCGCAAAGCTTGCCGCAGGGACCATAACAACGGGCAGTGCGGGCGGTGGAGAGGCAATGAATACGGCCATCAGTGGACTCGCGGCCCTCAACGCTCAGAACTGGTTTGCCCATGGAGGGACGACCATGACAAAGGCAGAATACTTAGACTTCTCAAAGTATGCCGACCAAAAAGAGGCCGAGTACATAGCAATGCAACGAAGCGTCTCAAACCCCTTTGACATATCAAACCCATATTCGGTCTCCGGCTCTATAGCGGTCCAGGCCTATCCTTCGTTGTCAAAACTTGATATATTTTCCGACCCATCAAAAATAGCCTCACTCCCCATGGCCATCCTCAGTATGTTCTCGGGCTCACATGCTGGCAGCACAACAGCATACGCAGCAACCACTGACCAGCGAGAAGAGCTACTCAGCCAATGCCAGGATCAAGACATCGTCTCCGACAAAGACGTCGCTCTCGACATCTTCTGCAACCCATTTGTCGGTTTTAACGATCTTGGCATGTTGCAGAACACATCAACACTCGATGTATTAAATTACATGACGTCCCACAACCAGGTTGATGATAACAACAACCCTATCCCTGGCAGTGATTATGCAAACTTCTACCAACAGTGTGTTGAAGGGGCTGAGAACAAGACACTAAGTACCCTCGTCGACGACAATAGCCGAATTGACCCGCAGTGCGTTGACCCTACATATAATGCGCGCACCGATATCAAGTATTTCAGATTGTCGGCAATCGATAATTTTATCGACAAGGGTATACCTTCGGGCACCGCACAAGCGGCACAAACAGGCACCTGCCCAACAGCTGCCGGGATTACGACACAAGTGGTCAGCGGAATCACCCAAGGCTGGGAATACAGTACTGGGGCAGAAAAGCCTATTACCTTATGCCCAATTCCAGGAACGGAGATGAGTACCATCCCGCTGTGGACAGATTCTCGATATGAAGGAACGTCGGCCGCCGGTGTTACGACTATAGCCGTCAACTCCGAAGGTGCGGCATCGCTTGCAGAGGCAAGTGCAGCCGCCAAAAAAGAGGGTGTTACCCTTAAAGCATCCATTGGCTACCGTAGCCTCAACGAGCAGTGTTCAATACTTGCCAAGCCAGGAAATCTCGGTAGTAAGCTACCGAGCGAATGTCCAAGTTGGGTTACCGCTGTTCCTGGTAACTGGAGCTCAACGACGCTATACTCAAACCATCTTATGGGGTATTCAATAGACTTTGTTGATACTACGTCCAAAAACTGGATGTTAAAGTGCATGAAGGAAGGTCTAGGTGGTACGGCCAATAGGTGTTATGGCTTCTGGAACGATGTATGGCAAACAAGCAACCCACATTGGGATGAGGGGCATTTTACGTATGATCCGTAACCATATCGCATGGCGACCATTTCATACGCGAAACACTGTAAAGCTTCCGCTTTTTGTGATAACAGTCCTGTTCGCGGCGTCATCAACGCTCGGGAATCTATTGTTCTTTACTATCCAGGCAGATGCAGCAACGACCGACACTAGCTCTGGAATCACTATTGGTTCATATAACGTCCTGACTGATAGATGGACAGGAACAAGCTATAGCTCCAGGGCAAGCGATATAGCAAAAAATATCAAAGCACTTGGCATGGACGTCGTCAGTATGCAGGAATTTGAGAGTGCACGGGGAGCGAACAAAATCATAAATGAGCTCGGATCGGATTGGGACTCGCTGAAAGATAACGGCGCCGCCCCAGCTCTTGGCGGATTTGGCCTAGCATTTGCGTGGAATAAGACGAAGGTGACGTTGCTTGATACGGACTGGGTAAGTACCGCAGATGGTGCGGCGTGTGGAGGAGGCTCTAGTAAGGCACGCATCGGGCACTTCCGAACAACTGATGGTCAGGAATTCTATCTCGCTGACTATCACGGACGCATAGATCGCAGCGGGTTATGCTCCGATGCGAGGGTGAAGAATATACGAAGCGTCATCAAAAAACTTGACAGCCTCGCCGGTACTTCAGTACCGGCCTACCTTGCCGGTGATACAAACTCATTGCCCAGCGACAAGGGCGGCGGCATATATCCGACGGTTAAGGACCTTGGGTGGGGCATCGCAGATGATACCGCCCTACAGAAGTCTGGCGGCGAGGCAAAAATCGACCGCATATTCTATAGCACCAAAACCGTGTCTGCACCAACTTCATTCAAGCGTAGCAACTGTACGTCAAGCCCGTCAGGAAACGGTAGCTGTGGCACTGATCACAAACCAATTGCGGCAACATTCGGTGCGGGTCAAGACACTAACACAATCCCTATCACGGTCGGAACATATAATGTTCTCGGATATTATCACGGAGAAGGGTCAAAATACGCTCCCGACCGGCTCTCCCAAATTGTAAAAAATATCAATTCGATGGCATACGATGTTGTAGGGCTACAAGAATATCGCGATCAAGCAAGTGGAGACTCAAAGGCATTCATGAATGAACTTAAGGCATTGAACCAATCATGGGAAATGTCATATACAAAGGAAGTCGGGAACTCTGGACAACTTAACTTTGTGTATAACTCTAGTACCTTGAAACTTATTAGTGACAGAGCATTTGAGGCGGCTTCGACAGATTTCGGCTGTGGTGGTGGAACCCCCACCGCCAGAGTGGCAAAGTTTAGTGTCATTGCTTCAGGAAAAGAATTCATGATAAACAATATCCACCCAAATTCAACGCATGGCCCTGGCAAATGTGACACCGCGCGTTTAAATGTTGTGAAGGGCGCTCTTGGCGATTCTGAAATCAAGACCTACGGCAATCCCTTATTCTTTGTCGGCGACTTTAATGCTCGGCCAGATGATGCAAGCGCCGGCAATTACGATCCCGGTCCCGAGAACTTTCTAAAGTCGAGCGGTTTTTTGAACTCCCGTGACATCCCTGGTGCTGTTAATAACGGCGGGGGGAAGATAGACCACATATACTATAAGGCATCGTCCGTTTCAGCCCCAACCTCCTACGAGACAATGGACTGTACGAGCATCCCAGGAGGAGATCCAACCAAGTACAGCTCAACAACAACGTGCGCCTCTGATCACCACCCTGTCAAGGCAGTGTTTGGTAGTGGAAGCAGCGACTGCCAAAATTTGTCTCCAGAAGAGCTGGTGAAATACAATGAATGGGCAGGCGGAATACGGATATATGACAAAAGCTGCGTTTGTACGGAAAGTGGTACGGGCACAACGAGCGGCACCATGAGCGGCAATAACAATTTCCAGAAGCTTGCAACCTACATGGCGAGTAAGGGGCTTACGAAGTATGCCATTGCTGGGATACTCGGGAACTGGTACTCGGAATCAAAAATGAGTCCGTTTATTAACGAGGCGGGAGGGGGGAATTTCCCAAATCAAGGTTATGGGCTTGCCCAATGGACCGGCGGGCGACGTACGAAAGTACTCGACGCTATCAAATCATCCATTTCAACAAACAGTAACGACACAATCAAGAACAGTTTTTCAACATACTATGCTGCAA
>CAXYYW010000062.1:0-4796 GCA_964293235.1 uncultured bacterium
ACATGATGGTTGAGATTCCGTCGAACGTTATGTTGGCTGACGAATTCGCTGAGCTCTTTGACGGATTCTCCATAGGGAGCAATGATCTCACGCAGTTGACGCTCGGTGTTGACCGTGATAACCATACGGTCGCACATGTCTATAACGAGAACAACCCTGCCGTGAAGGCAATGATCCGCCAAGCTATAAAAGTTGGCAAGGAAAAAGGTGTGAAAGTCGGCATCTGTGGACAGGCGCCGTCTGATTATCCAGAATTTGCTCGGTTCCTCGTCGAAGAGGGGATCATCAGCATCTCGCTCACGCCAGATACGGTCGTGAAAACAACAATTGACCTGAAGAAAACTGAAGAACGACTCGGAAGATAGCTTTTAGGGGCTAGTCATAAGAGAGAAAACACGGTACACTAGGTAACCGCTATGACAAATATACGACTCGCTCACCTAAACTACCTACCAGCTATAAAACGGACTAAAATTGTTGCGACTATCGGTCCTGCAACAGATACGTACGAAACGATTGAGCAGCTTATTGCTGCCGGCGTAAACTGTATGCGTATTAATTTTAGTCATGTCACACCTGCGCATTATGAGTGGGTCGAAAAACTTATTGCCGATATTCGCAAGGCCAGCAAAAAGCTTGAAAAGCCAGTTGCTATACTTCAGGACTTACAGGGGCCAAAGATTCGCCTTGGCGAAATTGAAGGCAATCACTATCAGATTAAAAAAGGCGATGAAGTTCATCTTCGTTACGGTGCTAAGCATGACGGTCATATTTTGCCGGTTCAGCACGATATTAGCCAAAAGGTAAAAATTGGTGACCGCGTCTTTATTTTTGACGGTAAGATCAAAGCTATTGCGACAGCTATTGATACCGAAACGCACACTGTAACCGTGTCTGCTCAAAACGGTGGGGTGGTCATGACGAAGAAGGGCATTAATCTGCCAGATACTGACTTTACGGGTGACGTGTTAACGCCAAAAGACTTCCAAGATGTTGATTTTGGTGCGACACAGGACTTTGACTATGTTGCTTTGAGTTTCGTACACAGTGCCTCAGATGTTGAGATGCTTCGCGGCTATCTTGCTGAGAAAAATTACGATGCCCAGATTGTCTCAAAAGTTGAGACCGAGACATCTGTTGAGCCTGAAGTGCTTGAACAGATTGTTGCCTCAAGCGATGTTGTTATGGTTGCGCGCGGTGACCTTGCGTATGAAATTGGGCCAGAACTTGTGCCGGCAATTCAGCGCGAAATTATCGCTCTTTGCCAAAAATATGCGAAAGTAAGCATTGTTGCGACCCAAGTGCTTGGGACTATGACAGACAACCCGCATGCGACGCGTGCCGAAGTCAGTGATATTGCGAACGCAGTTATTCAAGGCGCCGACGCTATCATGATGAGTGAAGAAACCGCCATGGGCCAGTTCCCACTTGAAGCGGTTGAGACCATGAAGCGAACCATCCTTGCGACTCAGGAAAATGTCGCCATCCAACCGCTTGGCTCGCCAGATGACATGCAAACAACGACAGCGATTGTCAGCCACACTGCCGTTAAGACAGCACACTATCTCCATGCGGCAGCTATTGTTGCTGAGACGAAGAGCGGCGCCACGGCGGCATATATTGCTGCGAATCGCCCATCAAGAGAAATTATTAGCGTGACGAGTAATGAGCGTGTCGCACACCAGCTCTGCCTGTTCTACGGTATAAAGAGTTTTTACCGACCGGATAGTGAGGACGCTGGTTATAAACTTGCTAAAGAACTCGTCAATACCGAACTCTTGAAACCTGGTGACACAGTTGTGCTCGTCAGTGGTCAGCAGCCAGGAGTGATGGGCGGGACTGATACAATCCGCGTTCGGACAATCTAGCAGTTATCTTTTATCTTTCTTGCTCGCTTCCACCATCTTTTTCTTCCGACTCGCTCGGCTCCATCTGTGATTTTGTATCGCCTCGCTCTGCGGGGAACGCAGAGTCATCAGAAAAAGAGGTGGCACGCTCGCTTATTGCGACTTTCGGAAGAGCAGCCCGAGCGACGAGTTCATGTCGCGCCCGGCTTGGGTGAGAAACCGGCACAATTTATTGTGCGGGTGTCTCGATTGTGTTACACTTGACTTGACAGGCTGCGAAGACAGTCTATTTTATTAGGGAGAAAATATGGCAGTACATAGGTTCAAAGCCAACGAATCCGCTGAAGACGACATAACGGTCGAACCAACGGCGGTGTCTGCAACAAAGTCGACCAAATCGACAACAAAGAAGACTTCGACGGAAAAACAAGCCAACACTGAGGTCAAAACGCCTAAAAAGGCCTTTGCGCCGCTTCGCGCTATAGGCGGGTACTTTAAAGGTTCTTGGCAAGAGCTTCGTCAAGTCCGTTGGCCAAACCGCAAGCAAACCTGGGCTATGACACTGGCCGTTATTTTATTCTCACTAGCGCTCGGAGCACTTATTTTCTTGCTCGACGCAGTGTTTACGCTATTATTTAAGAACTTCATTTTCTAGAAAGGACTTTTACGACTGTATGTCTACCAAAAAACGTTACGATTCAACCCGCCAATGGTACGCTATCCACACCTACAGCGGCTACGAAGAAAAAGTTGCTGAAAGCATAGAGCAGCGCGTCGAGTCAGTCGACATGGCTGACAAGATCTTTGGTGTTTTGGTGCCAAAAGAGAAGATGATCGAGATCAAGAACGGCAAGCGCAAAGTTGTTGAAAAAAAGATTTTCCAGGGTTACGTGCTCGTCGACATGAAAATGACCGAAGATGCATGGTATATCGTCCGCAATACGCCTGGTGTCACCGGCTTTGTCGGTACAGGCACCGACCCATCACCAGTCTCAGAAGATGAAATAAAGAAGATCAAGAAGCGCATGGGTGTTGAGGATCCAAAGCACCACATAGATTTCTCAGTCGGCGAAGTCGTCAATATTACCGATGGCCCGTTCAAGGGCTTCGATGGTGCTGTCGGTGAGATAGACACCCAAAAGGGCAAGCTCAAGGTCATGGTCAGTATGTTCGGCCGCGAAACGCCAGTCGAGCTCGACGCCTTGCAAGTCAAGAAAGTATAATCATCATACAAAAATGAACAGGCGAGCAGTCGTTGAGGCTGCTCGCCATTGTTCGTGTCAGGGACCAGACGCAGATTACTCCGTGCTATCAGGCCCAAATGGATTGAAAAATTTGTTGACGGCCGCGATGGTCGCCTTGGCTCCTGCGCGGTCATCAAGGCAGGTCTTGGGGTACGTATCGGGGAAAATCTGAACCTGGTGACCCAAGCTCTCGTCGTACCTCCACCATGTTATGACTGTTCCCGGAGGAGCAACGACGGGTAGACCCCAGTTGTCGCAGCCGCAGGGCTCCTGGGCATGGACGAGCTCGTAGGCGTACGTTTGGGCATACACACGATGGTATGCATAGTCCGCACTCCGGAGAGCGAATCCACACAACAGGATGACGAAGACCGCAGCGGCCTTCATAACCTGCCGTGCAAGTGCCTCATTGCTTGACACGAACGTATCCATGGTTTTCCTTTCGGACTCGGGGATGGATATAACACTATTTTAGCATAATTGTTATACTAAGTCAATATCTACTCCTTTTTGTAGACATCATCTGCAATTTATGCTACAATCTACCACTGGTACGCACTAAATTCACTGCTTCAAATAAGAATTTAGTATCAATTATCTTGTAAAAGGACTTTTAAATGGCTAAAAAAATCATCGGTAATATCAAATTCCGCGTTCCTGGCGGTAAAGCAACTGCAGGCCCACCCGTAGGTTCAACCCTCGGTCAGTGGGGTCTCAACATGATGGATTTTATCAATCCATTTAACGACGCTACCAAAGAATACCAGGGCCGCGACGTCATAGTTCACCTCACGGTGTACGAAGACCGCACCTTCGACTGGACATGCCTTGGCGAGCCAGTTGACGGACTCATAAAGGAAAAAATCGGTCTTATGCCAGGTTCTGGCCGTCCACATAGCGACAAGGTTGGCAAAATCACCCGGAAGCAACTCGAAGAAATCGCCGAAGTCAAAATGGGCGTCCTAAACGCCAACGACCTCGACGGTGCTGTCAAAGTTATCGCCGGTACCGCCCGTAGCATGGGCGTGACCGTAGAGGGATAATGATAGACCCCGAGGCACTCCGCCCTGACGACGACATGGAAGCGGGTCTTGCCGCTAACACACTCCGAGCCACTCTCGACTTCGGTCGTGTACCAGAGAATAGGAATATTCATGGCCCTACCGAGCGTACGCCACTTCCAGATTTCAGCAAGATGACGCCAAATGAGGCCGGCGAAGAACTCGCGAGGCTACTGCGCGGAGACATCATTCCATATAATACCGCTGTTAAGATTGCGGATGACCTGGGCTTGCTTCAGAATCATTAGTTTATGGTAGACCAAATTACTAAAGCGCTCTTAGGAGGCGGCATTGTCGTCATCCGGACTGATACCATCTACGGTATCATTGCTTGCGCTAGCGACGAAAAGGCTGTTGAAAAAGTCTATGGCGTTAAGCAGCGCGAACGGAACAAACAGTGTATCGTGCTCATAGCGAGCGCAGCTGACGTTCCAGCGCATGCTGAACTCATAGAGCGCATTACGACAACGGAAAAAATCCCGACCTCAGTTGTAGTACCCGCATCTGACGAGCCAGAGTGGCTACTCCGCGGTGGCAACAGCGTGGCATACAGAGTTGTCAAGAATGAGCTACTTCGTGAAGTCATTGAAAAAGTTGGACCAGTTATAGCTCCAAGTGCAAATCCAAAGGGGAAACCCCCCGCA
>CAXYYW010000063.1:0-4767 GCA_964293235.1 uncultured bacterium
GTATTGTCTTTAACCTGTCTGACCCCAAAGTTCTCGCTGGGCTTCTGCTTGGCGCAGCTATGGTCTACTTCTTTGGCGCTTTGACCCTCAAGTCTGTCGGTAAGGCAGCTGGTACGGTTGTCGAAGAAGTTCGTCGCCAGTTCCGTGAAATTAAGGGAATCATGAGTGGTAAAGCAAAGCCAGAGTATGACAAGGCTGTTGACCTCGTCACAAAGGCCGCTATCCGCGAGATGGTCGCTCCTGCTCTTATCCCAGTTGTCGGTGTTCTGCTTGTCGGCTTTGTGCTTGGCAAAGCGGCACTCGGCGGCCTGCTTATCGGTATCATTCTTTCTGGCCTCTTCATGGCTATAAGTATGACAACCGGTGGTGGCGCGTGGGACAACGCAAAGAAATACATTGAAGACGGTGAATTTGGTGGCAAGGGCTCTGAAGCTCACAAAGCTGCCGTAACGGGCGATACCGTCGGCGATCCTTACAAGGATACGACCGGTCCAGCTATCAACCCGCTTATTAAGGTCGCGAACATTATTGCGCTCCTTATCGTCGCGATGATTCACTAAATCGAATCATTCATACAAAACTCGCCGTGCGGAAATGTGCGGCGAGTTTTAGGTTATCCGCTATAATAGGTGTATCCATGAATGCCCGACTTCTGTCGCCGGACGAATATTTAGCCGACGCAATCAGCCGTATATCCAGCGCTACGACCCGTGTTAGTTTGCTGACGATGATTGTCGTCGAAGACGATTCAACACGAGCACTCATAGACGCGCTCTGCCAGGCAGCCGAACGAGGAGTACCCGTCACTGTTGCCGCAGACATGTTCACCTACACCGAAATCGGCGGGCACTTCCGACTCAATACACGGCACAGTAAAAAAGTTCGGCATCTCACTGACATGCAAGACCGTTTACGCAAATCTGGCGTAAACTTCCGTTGGCTCGGTGCTGTCGCGAGCAGCCTCATAAATGGCAGAACGCATAGCAAATGGCTCGTCGTCGATGACTACGTCTATGCCTTTGGCGGCGTTAACTTGTACGAATTTGGCCTGAAGAATATTGACTACATGTTTCGTTTGAAAGATTCACTCCTTGCAGAGCGACTTGTGTCAGAAGAGCAGCGTGTTTTGCAAGCCGACCATGACAATCACGCCTACCGTGCTCACAAATTTGGTGACGACACAAACTGCGTGCTCATAGACGGGGGTTTCGCCGGCGACTCAATCATCTATCGGCATGCGTGTAAGCTTGCCCAGAAAGCAACAAGCATTACCTACGTGTCGCAGTTTTGCCCAACCGGCAAACTTGGCCGACTTCTAGAAAGAACTGATTCTACGCTCTATTTCAATCCGTGGAACCAAGCAACGTCACTTAACGCCCTCGCGATACGCGTCGGGAGTGCCCTGAGCGGCCTCAAGACAAGCTACACGCATCAAGAATACATACACTGCAAATGCATGATATTCACGCTTCCTGACGGCTCAAAACGCGCCATAACCGGCTCGCATAACTTCTCCGCTGCTGGCGTATGGCTCGGCACAAGAGAAGTCGCCCTGGAAACGAGCGACCCTCATATCATCAAACAGTTAGAGCGCTTTATAGCGCGTCACATAGCTTAGCTATTTTCGTTCGAGATCCTCTAAGTATTCACGAATTTTGAGGGCAGCTGTCGCGCCTTCCCCAACCGCACTGGCTATCTGAGCTGTTGCGCCGCTGCGAACATCACCGCTTGCGAACACGCCCGGGACGTTTGTAGCAAGGTTCTTGTCTGTCACAATCATGCCTATTGGGTCGAGTTCGACACCCGAATCAGCGAGAAATTCAGTATTTGGTAACAGCCCTATGAAGACAAAGATGCCGTCTTCGACGAACTCAACTGGCTCACCAGCTTTTTTGCAGCGAATTTTATCGACTTGTTTACCGTCGGTTGCAATGATTTCTTCTGGGACAGTCTCGAGGTGAACGGTAATTTTGCCTTCTTTTACCATTTTGTCGAGTTCGTGTTGCAGCACGTCACTTGCCTTCACGCTTGAGCGCACAAGAAGGTCGATATGCGTAGCAAATCGGGTCAGAAATAGCGCTTCTTGAATCGCCGAGTTACCACCGCCGACCACGGCAAGTTTCTTGTCACGGTAAAACGCGCCGTCACAGGTAGCGCAGTAGTGCACGCCGCGGCCATAGTATTCGGCCTCACCGGGGATGCCAAGCTTCTTATAATCACTTCCCGTTGCTATGAGCACCGTCTTCGCTTTCAGCGGGCCCTCGGACGTTTCGACTATTTTCACGTCGCCATCTGTAGAAATCTTTGACACTTCACCATAGCGAATGTCCGCCCCGAACCGTTCGGCCTGCGCCTGTAGCTCGGTAGCGAGGTCAAGCCCAGAAATGCCCTTCGAGAAGCCGGGGTAGTTGTCTACCCAGTCCGTAATGGCCGCAAGCCCACCAACAGCACCTTTTTCTATGAGTACCGTGTCAATATCTTCGCGTGTCGTGTACACAGCCGCACAGAGCGCGCTTGGTCCCGCGCCAATCATAATCACATCATGTAGTTTGTCGTCTTGTTCCATGTAACTATTGTACCTTATGCAGCCAATGCCGAGGCGAGTGCGCCCGGATTCCAGCCAATACTTGCAACCATCTCGTCGCCATCTTCTTTTGTAATCATAACGACCGGAACGGTACGAGCACCACTTTTAGCAATAACTTGCGCTTCAACAGCAGGATCATCGTCGATATTCACAACTTCATAGCTCTGCTTCTTTATATCGAGATATCGCTTCACTTGTGCGCAGTAAGCACACTGAGTTCTGGTGTAAATAGTAACTTTTTTACTCATCGTACCCTTCCTTTTGGTAGTTTGTTTATTGTGGTTAATACCCATTATATAGCGTACTGCTTATGTTTCAAGACGCTATATGTTGTATTATTGACTCGTCTGAAGCTCCTGGGGAACAGGAATTTCTTCTGGCAACGGTATTGCCATGACGACAAATTTAAGAGGTGTATCCGCCGGGATTGTACTGCCGCTCCCTGACGAACCATAGGCTTTCTCAGACGGAATTGTGAGTTCACGTACACCGCCAATCTTCATACCAACCAGGCCTTCTTGCCAGCCGACAATAACACCCGTGTTCGCAAGTCCCGACGTAATAGAGAATGGCGATTTTAGAGCTCCGCTGCTTATAGACTGGTCAAAGATATTGCCATCTGGATTCCAGCCTATATAGTATGCGGCAAATGGTGTTGTGTCGGTGATAGTTTCGCCATCACCCACAAGCAAATCTTCAGTGACGAGTTTTTCCTGGGCAGCCGCCTTCTCAAATGAATGAACGCGCGAGGCAAACGGTGAGAACGTCGCGTAGTACTTGCTTGACAGCCCTGTTGCCTGCGCATTAACTTTCGCAGTGTAGTCGTTATATATCTGCTGCAGTTTCGCGCTACTCGCCGAATCATTATTGTTTGCGAGAATCGCGACGAAGTACACGCCAACAGCGCCAATAGCCATGACGACCGTAATAATCCAAATACCAATTCGCTGCGCGCGTGGCGTTGCCATTATTTGTTTCCCCTCCACAGGTTTACGTACGGACAAGTATAGCACAACGAGCTCGCGAAAATGGACCGTACATGAATGATTTTCAGGCGTAAAGACAGAGTCTATTAGAGGTTACAAAACGCCGTAAAAAATACAAAATATACTTACACTACTATGCGACCGAGCTATCTTTTCCTCGATACCTCTGCGACCTCGCAGTAGCGAGGCGCAAAGGAAATGCAACTAGCGCCGAGCGGGGTGGAGAGGAAAAACGATAGCAAAGGAGTGGCGGCTATTATACGTCGATTTCGTAATCTTTGAGACGACGCTTCGTCACGGCCGTATCGGCTTCTTGCAGGCTCAGCAGCTCATCATAAATGCCGCCAGACGTCGCAAGCTCAGCCGGTGTACCAATTTCGTCGACACGCCCATCACGCAGCGTCACAATCCTATCGACGTGAGCTATAGTACTCAGCCGGTGAGCAATAATAAGCGTTGTACGACCTTTCATGAGCCGCGCAAGAGCCTCCTGCACCTGTCGCTCTGCCTTGCTGTCAAGTGAACTCGTTGCCTCGTCAAGTATGAGTATAGGCGCGTCTTTCAAAATAGCCCGCGCTATAGCGATACGCTGTTTTTGCCCACCCGAGAGCTTCAGGCCACGCTCGCCTATCTCTGTGTCGAACCCGTGTTCCAACTTCATAATAAAGTCATAGGCATTTGCCGCTTTCGCTGCAGCAATTATCTCAGTCTCTATGGCGTGGGGTTTGGCATAGGAAATATTTTCACGAATAGTTCCGCTAAATAACGCTGGTTCTTGGAAGACCGCGGCAATGTTCTCGCGCAGCGACGTCTGTCGCACGGAGGCTATATCCGCCCCATCTATGGTTATTGTCCCCTTTTTTAGTTTATAGAGTCGCATGAGCAGGTGCGCTATAGTTGTCTTTCCTTCGCCGCTCTGCCCCACCAGCGCCACCTTTTCTCCCGACCCTATTTCAAATGACACGTTGTGCAGCACCGTCTCGTTGTCATAATACCCAAAGGTTACGTGGTCATAACGCACAACTCCGTCAGTTACCGCCAGCTCTTCAGCATGCGACTTATCAGATATATCCGGCCGCGTTTCCATAATCCTAAAGTAGTCCCGGCTCCCAGCAATAGCCTTTTGCGTGGTGTCGACTATAAAGCTCATGTTAAATATCGGGATGCGCATCATGTTAACGAGCTGTATAAGGG
>CAXYYW010000064.1:0-4575 GCA_964293235.1 uncultured bacterium
GCATTATTTACACGAACACGCCCGGCGGCCATGAGGTTGTCGGCTTCGCGTCGGCTCATGCCGGTGGCAGGAGCAAGATATTTGTTGAGTCGCATGGAGTCAATTATAACATCGGGTCACTTCTAGGGTGACTCGTGTTTTAATGGCATGAAGTTTTACTATACGCTTGGCGTATCGGTCACTTTTGGTACTTCTGGAAGTTTCGTAAGGTCAACAACCTCGTTTGACGACGAATCAGAGCTAGGTGCACTTGGTGTCGGAGACGGGTGCTCCGCAACTGGGGTCGATGGTGTTTGGACGGGCACCGTGGTTGTAGCTGGTGGCGTTGCTACAGGAGTTGACGGTGCTGGTGGTGTCGGCGGGGTTGGCATGGGGGCTGGGTTTGTCGTTGGCATACTGGGAACGGGAGGCGTGCTTGGCGCTGGTACCGGAGGAACTGCGGGTGAAGTGTTGCCTACCCCCGGCGTAGGAAGTAGCGTTGGTCCCGCGGGTGTGGGAGGGGCTAACGGGGCGCCTGAGGGCACTTCTACAGGAGTTGGCTCGGGCGGAGCGAAAGACTTGAGCTGTTCGTTCACATCTGCCTTTTCTTGGTCTATGGATTCAACAGGTATTGCACTGCCAGAAAGTCCTGCCTCTTTCGCGAGTTCTTTATCGAGTAAGTCATTGATATTCACAGGGGCAATAGTTGGATCATTGAGCGGTTGGATGACACGTGTCTTCAGCGAGGCTGGCTTTGGCGTGCTACTCTGCGGCTTGATCGCGGGAGAAACCCCTGTTGTGGTTGTCGGCGTGGCTAAGGGAGTTGGTAATGGCTGGGCGGGAGCCGAGCTAGTAACGCTTGGTGTTGCCGTTTTTAGGGGCTGAGTGGGTGTACTGACGCCTCCTGTGTGCTGCGGTGTTGTTGGCTGTGGTGACGCAGCAGGTTTTGTCGGTTCTGATGGCTGCCCTGGCGCGGCCGCAGTGGCTGGCGTGTCTTCAAGAACTTCGTGAACGACCCGGACGACATCTTCTATGCCGACTTGTGACTTAACGAGGTAGCGGTCCGCTCCAAGTGACTCGGCGCGCATACGCTGCTCTTCTGAGCTGAGAGCAGTCATCATGATAACGCGAATATTTTTCGTTTCTGTCGTTGAGCGAAGAATATCGAGCATGTCATAGCCACTGACTTTTGGCATCATGACATCGCTGACAATGAGCTGCGGGCGCTCTTTTATGGCCATGGCAAGAGCTTCCTCGCCGTCACCTGCGGATACAATGTCATATCCTTCAGCTAGCAAACGGACACCATAAATCTCTCGGAGGCTTTTGTCGTCTTCTACGAGCATGATCTTGGTCATAATACCCTCTACTATACTGCTTATGTTTTAAAAAATCTACCGCTTGTATCTCAGTGATTGTCGACAGCTTCAACCCTATCTGAACTTATCCGTCCAAGCTGAACGTAGAATGTACTGCCCTTACCGAATTCACTCTCCACCCAAATGCGGCCGTTCATAGACTCGACAAGTCGGCGACATAGATAGAGACCAAGCCCGGTACCGCCAATTTCGCGTGTATCGCTGTTGTCTATACGGTAAAATTTCTGGAAAAGGTGCGGAATATCTTCTTGGGCTATGCCGATACCGCTGTCCGCAACGCTTATTGTGATACGCGCCTCGTCGCCGGTGACGTTGACAACGACGGTACCCTCTTTCGTGTATTTGATAGCATTTTCTATGAGATTTGACATGGTTTCCCGCAAATGGTCTGGATCGACCTCAGTATAGAAAATTGGCGCTATAGAATTGCTAGCATTTTCAGTGCTATCGGGTTCAAAAACAAGGGATAATCCCTTCTCTTGAGCCTTTGGCGTGAGTATAGTGACGGATTCGCGCACAAAACCGACCACCTCTACGACCTTTGGTTCGTTTTTAAGCCTTCCATCCTCGGCTTTTGATACATCGAGAAGGTCCTGGAAAAGGCGTCCAAGGTGTTCAGCCGATTCGTGAGCTTTCATAAGATACGCGCGGGCCTTGTCATCTATTTGTGCGGTAGCTGGGTTGAGAGCAAGCCCTAGGTAACCTTCTATAGCCGCAACGGGCGTACGCATTTCGTGGCTAGCGGTACTAATAAACTCAGCGCGTTGCTTGTTTTCGGATACTTCGTCGGTAATGTCACGAAAGACAATAATTGCGCCGTTACCGTAGTTGCCCACTGGCGAAACAAGCAACGAAATGTTGATTTTCTTGCCCGATGTCGTCGTAAGCAACAGATCATTTCGAGTAACGGAAGGGCTGCCGTGAAGCACTTGTTCGACCGGACCGGCATCGGGGGCAATGTCACTCCCTTTGTCATCGCTTAGTTTAACAACAGATCGGTAGTCGAGGTCTTCGGCATCCTGCTTGCCCCACCCAATGATGGTTTGCGCCGCAGGGTTGATAAGCTGAATAATCCCTTTGCCATCAGTTGCAATAACACCGTCGGCGATGGCGTTAATAACGATTTCTGACTTATTGGCGACCTGTGAGAGTTCCTGCGCGAGCGCATGGTAGGCCTCTGCCCTTCCGTCGGCACTGTGCCTCTGACGGTGTAGCCCTATAGCGGCAATTATGGCGATAACGACAAAGCCGGCCGAGGAGAGCCACGGGCGGATAGTTTCTGCTTCGCTCACCCAGGCTTGCCAGAAGCTATTGCCAATAGGAATGAGTGCCGGTATGACAAACAATACCGCTGCGATAGAGCTTCCGAGCGCGGCAAGAACGAGTATGGCTACAAGCGCGCGGCGCGACCACGGCGTTAATGTTGGTGTTGTAGGACTACTCATGCTTACAACAGTATACAAGACGCTTATGCATTTTCGCTAGACATGCCGACGAGACGCCAGCCGAATAACTGCTCACGGAGCCGGAATGTGTGTGCTCCATCACTCAGGTCAAAAATAGTTTCCGCGCCGTCATCCGACACGAGAGTTACTCTTTTGTAGGTGTCGTTTAACTCGTAGCTGACGCCGTCGAATTCGATGCGCCTCGGGATAGCCTCGAACTTCCGGTTAAAGCGAAATGCGGTGATAGCAACTGGGGTTGAAAGTAGCATGTGTTCCTCCTTGTTGTGGGTAATTAAAAGAAACTGGTCAGAAAGTTCCGTAACCAGTGAACGTTGGTGGAGGTGGTCGGACCGTTGTTCAGGCGGGCCGCCGGTGGTTGGCCGACGAGCAGTCGGCGAGTGCTTTTGAAGGCTAGTATGTAGAAATCCTCGGAAGGAAGTACGTACTCAGCTGTCACTAATTATAGGAGCTGTTTATGTCTGCTTCTAGACTTGTTTTTTGTGGTTTTGAGCGTGAAAACGTTGTTTTGCCACTCGATGTTAGGGTTTCATAGTATGATTGTAACTCCCCTGTTGCCCATGTATACTTACAGACGATATGCAACAACTTTTCAACAATCGATATGTGCGACTTGCTGGTCTCACGGCAGGTATCGCCGCGCTGTTGTTTGTCGTTATTTGGCTCTTTTGCCAGATGACTGGACTCAGTGATTTTCCTATAGGGTTACAAGCAGTACTTGCGCTCCTCGCAGCTGGCGTCTTGGTCTATAAGTTTCTCTCGCAGCGCGTTTTCTAATGTCTCAAAAATAGCAATAACCCCGAAGGGGGTCGGGGTTATCATGCTTTTATAGTACACACCGTTCCTGAGAGCAGGCTGAGCAGATCTACATTTAGCCAACATTTGTGCCAAATAGGAAGCCGACGCCGTAGGTAATGGCCATGGCGAGCAACCCGCCGACAAGGACGCGGGTCATGGCGTGTCGCCTGCTTGCTCCCCCGCCGCTCGCACTGAGGTGACCGCCACAAAGGAGTGCCACCACAACTGCAATGGGCGTTGCCCAGACGCGCGCACCGGCTGGTACGAGTATGATTGTCAGAAATGGAATTGAGCCACCAACCGCAAAAGCTACTAGTGAAGAAACGGCGGCATGCATTGGGTTGTTCAAATCGTTTTCATCGAGGTTAAAGTGGATCCTGAGGTGGGCTTTCAGAGCGTCATTTTTCGTAAGCTCCTTGGCGACGACATGAGCTGTCTCTTTGCATACCCCCTGCTCTATGTATGCTTCCGCGAGCTCTTCGAGTTCTGCTCCTGGGTTCTCTTTGAGCATACGTTTTTCTCGGGCTATGAAGGACTTTTCGGCGTCGGACTGACTGCTGACTGACACGTATTCGCCCACGGCCATAGAGAGCGCACCAGCGACAAGCGCGGCGAGCCCCGCGATGAAGATAGCATGCCATTCTCCGCCCGCTCCTGCGACGCCCATGACAAGGGCGGATATACTGACTATTCCGTCATTTGCGCCCAGCACGGCGGCTCGTAGCTTGTTAAGCGTTGAATTTGTTATTGCCTCACCCCTGTCGTTTTCCGCCATAATTCCTCCGCTAGATTTTTTCGTTGTTCGGTAGATAAGTATAGCATTAGGAGGTTTGTGCTACCATGGCTGCATGAGAGCTTTGATGATTTTATTCTGTTCTATACTCGCCACATTTCTCGTATCACGTTTTAAAGAGTACGCCGGGGTTGGGTGGCATAGCTTACCAGAAGAAACTCCC
>CAXYYW010000065.1:0-4361 GCA_964293235.1 uncultured bacterium
TTTTATCCAATTTAAAGATTGACGAGCACCGCGTTCCTCAAGACGGCCAGTTTGCGGTGCATGTTTCGAACAAAGACGTCGACCTCCGCATCGCTATAAGCCCGGTTGTTTGGGGCGAACAGGTTATTATCCGACTTCTCGACAAATCAGGCTCAAGCTTCAAGCTTGAGGAAATGGGCTATGCAGGGCGGGCACTTCGTACTATACGAAAAGGTATTGCAAAGCCAAATGGTATGGTGCTGACATCTGGTCCAACTGGCTCTGGTAAGTCAACAAGCCTCTACGCGCTTATCTCAGAAATCAAGAGCGATATGGTGAATATCGTCACACTTGAAGATCCAGTAGAATACAAAATGGCGGGAGTAAATCAAATCCAGGTTAACCCGGAGGTTGGGCTGACGTTCGCGACTGGGCTCCGTTCTATATTGCGTCAAGATCCTGACATAGTGATGGTAGGTGAGATTCGCGATAAGGAGACAGCCAACCTCGCGGTCCAAGCTGCTCTGACGGGGCACCTTGTATTTAGTACGCTCCACACGAATTCTGCTGCCGGCGTGTTGCCTCGCTTGCTTGATATGGGCATTGAACCATTTCTCATAGCGAGTACTGTTAATACTATCATCGGTCAGCGTCTTGTTCGTCGGCTTAGCGATAAGAAGGACCCCGTAGCGGCAAATGAGAGAGAAGTGCTGACGATTCATGAGACCATAGGAGGGCTGCTACCAAAGACAAAAGAAGAAGTTGCGAAGGTTTCCGAGGACCTAGGCTACAAGGACCTTCCCCTTGCGGGCGAAAACGCTTATACTTTAATGAAGGGGAAAGATTCTCCTGGGGCACCCGGCGGCTATAAAGGGCGCGTCGGATTGTATGAGGTGATGGATGTCACCGAAACGATTCAAAATCTGATAGTCAAACGGGCGACAAGTGCTGAGATCCAGCGCGAAGCCATTACCGAAGGCATGGTGACTATGCGTCAAGACGGATATCTGAAGGCGCTGCAAGGTTTGACAACATTGGAAGAAGTAAATCGCGTTGCTGCGAATATGGCATAGATAAGGAAGGGAGTGGGTATGGCAGCAGGAGTAAGAATAGAGACGCTACTAGAGGATGTTATTCGAAAGAAAGCATCCGACCTTCATATACAGGTTGGTTTGCCGCCGATGCTGCGTATTGATGGTGCTTTGGCGCCGATTACTTCTATTGATCCTCTCGATGAAGAAGACGTCGAGCGCCTCGTTTTTGCCATTCTGGATCAGGACCAACAGCAAATTTTGCTGAAGGACAAAGAGTTTGACTTTAGCTTTGCCTTTGGCGATCTCGGTCGCTTCCGCGTGAATGCATTTCATGAGAGGGGCAATCTAGCCGCGGCGCTGCGTCTTATTCCAAATGAGATTTTAAGTATTCAAGAGCTCGGCATGCCGGCTATTGTGAGCACGTTTGCCGAGTATCCTCGTGGGCTTGTGCTTGTGACGGGACCGACCGGCTCAGGTAAGTCAACAACGCTGGCGGCTATAGTCGACAAGATTAACTCAGAAAAGTCGCATCATATTATTACTATTGAGGATCCGATAGAGTTTACGCATAAGAGTAAAAAATCGGTTGTTGTTCAGCGGGAAGTACACTACGTTACCTACAGCTTTCCTGCAGCGCTTCGTTCAAGTCTTCGTCAAGACCCAGACGTCGTGCTTATCGGTGAGATGCGCGACCTCGAGACAATTTCTGCTGCGATTACTATTGCTGAAACGGGGCATCTCGTCTTTGCGACGCTCCACACGAATAGCGCATCACAAAGTATTGATCGCATGATTGACGTATTCCCGCCACACCAGCAGCCGCAGATTCGTGCTCAGCTTGCCAATATTCTCATGGCTATCTGTTCGCAGCGTCTTGTACCATCAATTGGCGGAGGCCGAACAGTCGCGGCAGAAATTCTCGTCGCAACGTCTGCGGTGCGCAATATCATTCGCGAAGGTAAAACGCACCAGCTTGATGCCGTTATACAAACTGGCGGAGATCAGGGCATGCAGTCTATGGATAAGACGCTTGTCGGCCACGTACAGGCTGGTCAGATTACGTACGAAGAAGCTCGAAACTTCGCCGTTGATCTCACAGAATTCGATAGGATGATGAGAGGATAGTGAAGAATGCTTGATTTTAACTACACCGCTAAAGATACCGCCTCGAACAAGGTGGTTAAATCGACGGTCAAAGCGGATAGTGAAAAATCTGCTGCAAAATTGTTGATAGCTCAAGGCCTTATGCCGCTTGAGATAGTAGAACAATCAGAATCAGGTAACTTCCTGTCAAAGTTTACCAACAAGGTTCCTGGTAAATCCCGAATTGTGTTCAGCCGGCAGCTCTCTACGCTTATCAATGCCGGCCTACCACTTGCACAGAGCTTGCATACGGTGCGTGAACAGACTGAGAATAAGCGCTTGCAGGCGATCATTCAGGATATTATTACTGCAGTTGAAGGCGGCTCAACATTATCCACTGCATTTGCAAAGCACCCAGATGTGTTTGACGATGTCTATATAGCTCTTATATCTGCCGGCGAGGTTTCTGGAACGCTTGATAAGGCTCTGGAGCGGATTGCGGACCAGCAAGAGAAAGACGCCGAGATTATGGGCAAAGTCAAAGGAGCGATGGTTTATCCATTGATAGTGAGCCTTGTCATGGTGGGGGTTATTGTCTTTATGCTCGTGACGGTTGTGCCTCAAATTGAGAAGCTCTATGATGACCTTGGCCAGCAACTACCACTTATAACGGCGGTTATGGTGGGAGCGGCAAACTTTGTCACGAATTATTGGTGGATAGTGCTTGCCGTATTGGGGGTACTCATATACTTTGGAATTAACTGGACAAAGACGACGACAGGGCGTAAAGCAGTTGATGGCCTGAAATTAAATGTCCCTCTGTTTGGTATTCTGTTCCGGAAACTCTACATGGCCAGGTTTGCTCGAACCACGGAAACCCTCATGTCGACGGGCGTCCAAATGCTCGAGACGCTGAAGATTGCAGCACGCGCGGTCAACAATGTGCATATAGCCGAAGAGATAAATCGAGCTGCCGACAAAGTTAAGGACGGCAAGGCTCTCTCGGCCTCGTTGAGAGGAGAGGAGTATATGCTGCCGCTCGTTCCCCAAATGATTAGCATTGGCGAGCAGTCAGGTGGTATTGATGCCATGCTTGGTAAGGCCGCAACGTTTTACGAGAATGAACTCGATCAATCTATCAAGGCAATCTCAACTATGATTGAGCCAATTCTCATGGTTATGCTTGCGGGTGTTGCTGGTCTTATGATTGGAGCGGTGCTGTTCCCAATCTATTCTCTCGTTGGTTCTGGGGCTGCAACAACTCGATAAAGTGCTTGTGTTTTTAATAGTGGTCGTTATATAATAGCCATGTATGGCGGAAGCCAGATATATTGAATAAAGTAAATAAAGGGTGGTCATGGTTATGAAAAAGCAACAAGGATTTACCATCATCGAGGTCGTGCTGGTGCTCGCTATCGCCGGTCTTATTTTCCTGATGGTCTTTATTGCGCTTCCTGCGCTTCAGCGCGGTCAGCGTGATACGGGGCGTAAGAACGATGTCAGTACGGTGACAAGCGCACTTAATACGTATCTTTCAAATAACAAGGGCACATTCAATACCCTTACTGCAGATGCCGCTGGCAACGCCAGGCTTCGGGCATATATCGACAGTTTGGGGCAATATGATGTCACGAGCGTTACGGTCGCAACATCAAGCAGTAACCTATCTGTGTCGACTAGTACCATACAAGTTCGAACCAGTGCGCAATGCCCTGCAACCACGCCAGCACCAGGCGTAGTGAGCAACATTACCTTAGGTGGTGGTACTTCAAGGCAGGCGGCCGTCTTTAAGGCACTTGAGAACAATGGCTCTTCATTCCAGTTCTACTGCCAGAACATCTAGGAATTAGCGAAATTACAAAGAGAGGCCAATGGCCTCTCTTTTATTGCTGTATAATTTAAAGGATGACAACAGTATCTATAGGACTGGTTGTGGGCTTGCTTGGCCTGTGCTTTGGTAGTTTCGTGAATGCGCTCGTCTGGCGTCTACACAAAAAGCGTGATTTCGTTCGTGAGCGTAGTGAATGCACGCACTGCCACCATATTCTAGCGTGGTATGATTTAATCCCGGTAGCTAGCTGGCTGCTGTTAAGAGGTAGGTGCCGATACTGCCATAAAAGAATAGATGATAGCCCACTAACTGAACTTGGTGTTGCACTGGCCTTTGCACTGTCCTATTTATTTTGGCCATTTGGTTTTGCCGCGGGTGGAGTGGCTCTTTTCGCACTATGGCTTATATCACTTGTTTTCCTTGCGGCGCTGTTC
>CAXYYW010000066.1:0-4278 GCA_964293235.1 uncultured bacterium
TCTACTTCCGCACGACGGATGTTACTGGTGAGGTTGAACTCCCAGCTGACAAAGAAATGGTCATGCCAGGCGACACAGTCACCTTCAAGGTGAAGCTGCTCGCCCCAATCGCTATGGAGCAAGGTCTTAACTTTGCTATCCGCGAAGGTGGCCGTACAGTCGGCGCTGGTGTTGTCACCAAGATCAACAAGTAGTTTACACTCGTTGAAAGCAAAACGCTCCCAGAAATGGGGGCGTTTTGTATGCCAACTAAAGAGAAGACCCCGTGCCCGGAGGCGCGGAGTCCTCAACAGGAAACGGGGTCAGATGATTGAGGGAACTGCGTTAATGACGCTGAGCTCCCACCTTTTCGTAGTGCGGTTGTACAACCAGCTTACGAGTGCGTCCAGCCTCCGACGAGTATTTGCACGAATGTACGTACGGATCTCCATCAGTTGCTTATCGCTCGGCTTGCCGTCGAGTTCGGTAGCTACGTACGCGTCAGGTGCCTTGTCCAGGGACGAGACGAACGCCTTGCGCGCCTTTCTCAAGGAAGCCTCAGAAGCGGTGTTGTCCGGCTCATTAACCATGCTAGTGACCTTTCTAATAGGGGAAGAGAGATGCCACTATCCTTTCATTATAGCATAAGTAGAATGCAAAGTCAATACCTGGTAGGATGGAGGTAGTGGAACATACACCTGGGCAACAGAGGAAGGCACATGAGCGGGGAGCTGCGGTGCTCGCGAAACTCGCTACTTCTTTTGGTGTTACGGTATCAGATGAAGAAAAAGAGCGGTGGGTGACGCTTCTGACCGTCATGCGCGAAGTCGACGAAGCAACACTTAGTGACGACTTCTATCCTGGGTCGTGCCATAAAGCATTGCTTGAGGGAAAACCATACGGAGAGGCTATCACATCCGAAACGGCTGGAAAGTTTAAGCTGCTGTATGAAGCAAGCGGTAACGAAGAGAGAGCAAAACTAGATAATCTTGCACATGATATCGCCTATCATAACGCAAGTATCCAAGTGAATCACCTAGAGCATCTCGATGTCATAAATGATGCGATAGATCACAGGGAAAAGATGAAAGCCTTTCAGGCAACGCTGGATGAGGACGCTCGTTACCGCGCAGACTTATTTAAGCTATCACACGTATCTTCAGAAGGCAGCACTAAAACAGAGGGAGAGACTACACATGAAAACGACAAGCGAGATGCGTACAACCTATGGCTTGTCGATTTTTTCATAGCATACGAGCAATTTGGGGCATATCTACACTCAAGTCGAGACGTGAAAAATGGTCGCCACAGCATGGAATCGGTAGGCAGTCAGTCGTTCTCGCAAGCCGCGGCAGCGATTAGGGGTCTTGCGCGCTGTCTGTACCGCGGAACCCCACGGACAGCCCTAACTCTCTTTACGACTAGCACCGCTCGTGCTGGACGTAAGTTGACAGGTAGATTACAGGTCTAAAAATTGACGAACCCCGCCTGATCCCGGAGGACCAGAGCGGGACTCATGGTCAACTCGACGAGGGCGGGGTGTTCAGCGGTCGCGCGGAGTGAAGCCATCTTTGATATCGACTTCGATGTAGTTCTGCGCTCCGCGTTCCCTGTTGCGAACGGTGACGCGAACCCTTGGCCAGCGACGACGTGTCAGGTTCCACTTGAGCCGGCTGCTGGTGAATGATGCAATTTCCCCACACTCTTCACCCGAGAACTTCCGATCAACGGGGAACGCGAGTGTCATGCCAGTGATGTACTCAAACACCAGACGAGCAGGATCAATCGCAGTCAGTACGCCCTGATTAATCAGCTCGACGCTACTTTTCTCCACTTCTGTTTCCTCTCAGAAAGGGCTTCCACTTGCGCTTGAATATAACACTTTACCCATAAAATTTACAAGGACAGGTGAATGTGCTAAAGTATCTGTTGTATATAAATCGTTCTGAGAACTGGGCGTGACGTGAGAAGATACGGATCATGCACAGGTTACGGAGCACACAAGTAACAAAGGAGTTATTCTTCATGGCAGACCAGCCAGCAGCACCACGGATTCGTATCCGTCTCAAGGCCTATGACCACAAGGTTATCGACCAGTCAGCAAAGCAAATTATCGACACTGCACTTCGCACCGGCGCACAGATTGCCGGTCCAGTGCCACTTCCAACACGTCGTAGCACCTTCACAGTCGTGAAGAGCCCACACGTCTACAAAAAGGGCGGTGAAGCGTTTGAAATGCGCGTCCACAAGCGCCTTATCGATATCATTGGCGCAACGCCAAAGACTATCGACAGTCTGCAAAACCTCAGTCTCCCAGCTGGGTGTGACGCAGAAATTCGCATGTAATCGACTTTTGCGGGCTTAGGAAACGCTTACGTTATAAGAAACGTTAGCGTTTTGTTGTATACTGACGACATGGCTAAAAATTCCCCGAAACCAAAAAGAAGTCGGACAACAGAGACAGATAGCGTTTATTTTCTAAAGCTTGTCCTCTATATGCTTCTCGGAGCAACCTGGATCAAGTTTGTAGACCCTATACACTTAGGCGCTTTCCAGCTCAATGGAATTCCGTTCGGTATGCTGTTTGGTATAGTGCTTGCGTCTCACGACCATTTTGCAATAGATCGCAAAATTGAATACGCTATCCTTATAATTATGATGATTCTTACCTACTTCCTGCCCGCCGGAATAGTTATCTAAGGAAATAGCAAGCTAGCTTATTTAACCCACCGCTCACGCGCGGAGGGTGCGGTGACTGAACTGCAACGAATTTTCGCATTTCCTCACACGCACCACTGCCGGCTCCACTTGGGTAAAAGTAGTGGGTTAAAAAGCTAATTTGCTATTTTGCATAACCGGGGGCCGTTTGTTGCACGAACTCATCTAGTGTCATATTCGCTACGTCGAGCGCTTTTGCGAGCGGCACGCCAACGTAGCGGTAATGCCAGTGTTCACCGGCAACGCCGGTTATAGACTGTTTGCCTGATGGATAACGTTCTATGAAACCGTACTCGGCGGCATGTGCACGGAGCCAGGCTATACCGCTTGCATCGAGGCTACAGGCGTTCGCGTCTATTGAACAACCATGGCTAACACTGGCAATGTCGACTGCGAGACCAGTCTGATGTTCGCTTGCACCAGGTTCGGCCACGTATTCATGGACATAGGCTCTGCCGTACATATTGAGCAACGAGTTATAGGTAGCCTGTTGGTCATCCGAGGAGCGGTAGGCGCTTGACAGCATAAGGTCAACACCGTCAGCCGAAGCCTGTTTCACCATAGATGACAGTGGTAAAGATATCATTTTGCTAATTTTTGTTGCGGCTGGCGCGTGAGCAATTGGTGCATCTACGAGGTCTGGCACGTATGATAAATTCAGCGTATGAGCAGAGCTGACAAGATTCCAGAGCTGACCAGCCTTAAATACACTCCAGCTTGGTACGACAACTTTGTTTTTATCGATCTCTGCCGTGAAGACGGGAGCACTGGCATCGTAGACCGTTCGCTGAGTGCCAGAACGGAGTGCGAATACACCCAAAAACACAGTGACAACTGCAAATATGAAGAGTGCCGTACGGTTTGTTTTGCTCTGCTGCATGTATAAGTATTGTACAATAAGCAGTATGAAACAGCGCCTAGTCACTGCTATCGCTGTCCTTCTCGTCGCCAGCGCGGTTCTCGTTGCGGTTCCTGCTCACGCTGAATCTCCTGCTTGTGGTTCTGGCGATGTTTTGTGCTATCAACCGGATGCCCAGGCGCTTGTCGATACAATAAACGAGGTCAGCGAACCATCTATCGCTGTCCCGATATGGTTGCAGTAGTATGAACGAAGAAGAGAAATTCACGAATCGTCATGGGCACACTGTTGCCGCCGTTAAAGAAGCGGTTAGCACGCTACCTGAACCTGAACACGTGGCTAATCCAAAACCTATCCGTCGACGCAAGAAACGGGTATTTCGTTTCAGAAGAATCCACGTCTACATACTTCTTATCCTGGCAGCAATTATCATTTTGGTTCCTGTCGCGGTTGGCGAATACGTCAAGGGGGCATATGACAGCAATGTTTCAGACGCAAAACACAAGGTTGCGCAGCTCTTTTACTCTGTGACGCTTGCGCAAAAAAATCAAACAACGAGTAAAACGCTCGCTTTTGCAGCTTCACAGCTCGACACTATACGTGACAATCTATGTCCAGGCGGGTTTCTCGATAATCTCGCAAAGCTGTACCCGAGGGCTCAAGAGGCATACGACAACTGTGCTACGTATCGGGCTAGTGTGAGCGCGCTTGATGATTTGGTT
>CAXYYW010000067.1:0-4275 GCA_964293235.1 uncultured bacterium
TGGAATGGTAAGACTCCTAACCGGCGCAAAGACACCTGAACAAAATCAGGCAATGCGCGATGGAGGTCGCATTCTCGCGACTATTTTCGACGAGATTCGTGGATTTGTGCACGCCGGTATGAGTGAGAAAGACGTTGGCGCGTTTACTGCTAAAAGAATTGCGCACTACGGTGCTACACCGACCTACAAAGAACCGAGCGTCAATTTTCCAGGTGTAATTTGTATCTCAACCAATGATGAAGTTGTTCACGCAATACCAACCGATTATGTCTTGAAACAGGGTGACTTGGTTAGCTTCGATATGGTCATACGCTACCACGGCATGTGTGTGGACGCAGGGTTCGCCATGGCGATAGATGAAAAGCCAGCTGGTGATGTGAAACGGCTTATTGACTACACCGAACGTGCGCTCTATGCCGGGATTGATGTTATAAAAGGACCGACGCGAGTGGGTGACATATCCGCGGCTGTCGAAGAAGTGCTCCACGCAGGGAAGCTAGGCATTGTCCGCGAGCTTGTCGGGCACGGCATAGGGAAGGAAATGCACTTGCCACCGGATATACCGAATTATGGGTTAAAAGGGGCTGGCCCGATGCTGCAGCCTGGCGATACAATTGCAATTGAGCCCATCACGACGCTTGGTGGTGAAAAGATTATGCAACTTGCCGATGGCTGGACCATCTCGACGCGAGACGGTAGCCTCAGTGCATACGCTGAACATACTCTTCTCATAACAGAGGACGGAGCGGAAATTCTAACGAAGCGCTAACGAGAGAGTTGCAGTTTTTGACCTACGATAGGTATACTATAGGCATATGCAAGATACATCTCGTTACGCAGTTGGCCTCGACATTGGTACGTCGCATGTTCGCGTCGTAGTCGGCCATTTTGATGAACAAACAGGCGCGCCAACCATAGTAGGTATGGCTGCCGAGCCAAATAGTGGCATGCGAAAAGGCACTGTTGTCAATCTCGTCAATGCCGCGCAGGCCATAGACAAGGCGCTTGAGACCGCCGAGCGAATGAGCGGCCATCAGGTAAGCACGGCAACGGTTAGCGTGAACGGCGCGCATGTTGTTGGGATTGCTTCCCGTGGGGTGATAGCCGTTGGTTCATCGGGGCATGAAATAAATGCCGAAGATATCGCACGAGTTGAAGAGGCGGCGACGGTTGTTCAGCTGCCAGCGAATAGAGAAATCGTTGAGGTTACTCCACGTAGCTATCAGCTTGACGGCCAGGACAATATAAAAGACCCCATAGGCATGACAGGCGTGCGTCTCGAAGTTGATGCATATGTTATTACCGCGCTTGCGCCACACGTTAAGAATCTTGAAAAAGCCTGTGAAATGACAGAGACAAGAGTCGGCAATATTATGCTCGCCGGGCTTGGTTCTGCACGGGCAGTTCTCACCGATCAACAAATGGAAAATGGAGTCCTACTTGTCGATATGGGGAGTAGCACAACAAATGTTGTCGTGTTTGATGAGGGTGATTTGATACATGTTGCCGTTTTGCCTGTTGGCGGAAACAATATCACAAATGATCTGGCTATAGGTTTGAAAGTCGACCTTGATATAGCGGAAAAAGTGAAGGTTGAGCACGCAGTTGCACACTCTGACCTCAGACGAGGTAAAGAAACGAAGGTGAGCGTGACGGTAGATGGTGTTAAGCACGAATTTGAGACCGAAGAGATAGATATGATAGTTGATGCGCGCCTCGAAGAGATATTTGAACAGATTACCGCAGAGCTTAAGAAAGTCGGCCGTGTCGCAAAACTGCCAGGCGGTGTCGTCTTGGTTGGTGGTGGGGCCGAGCTACGAGGAATTGCGGATTACGCAAAACAAGCCTTGTCACTCAGTGCCCGCGTAGGCAAACCGACGGGGCTTGGCGGTGTGGGAGAGGAAGTCGCGAACCCATCGTATGCAGGCGCAGTCGGGCTTATGCTGAGCGATTTAGTGAGGGGTGCGAGTGCTTCCGAAATTAGTGAAAGCAAAAAAGGTGCCAAGAACGGCTCACTATTGCAATCGATTACAGGCAAAATAACAGGGATGTTTGGCAAGCCCCGTTCATAATTTTTGTTCACTGATAATTTCCGAACAATTTTGTTGGTAGTGCTAGTCATCGCGTAAAAAGCAATGTATACTATTTGTGAACAAACGTGGGGAGATTAATACACTATGCCTGAAGTACAACCAGCAGCAATTCAAACATTCGCGAATATCAAAGTCGTGGGTGTTGGTGGAGCCGGAGGCTCTGCCGTTAACCGCATGAAAGAGGCCGGGCTGACGGGAGTTCAGTTTATTGCTGTTAACACAGATGCGCAGGCACTTCATAACTCAAAAGCAGATGTAAAGATTCATATAGGTAAGGATACGACCAGAGGGCTTGGTGCTGGGGCCGATCCAAGGGTTGGGCAGGCAGCAGCAGAAGAATCGGTTGATGAGATAAAGAAAGCACTTGAGGGTGCTGACATGGCGTTTGTGACAATTGGCGCAGGTGGTGGTACTGGTTCTGGTGCTGGGCATATAGTCGCTCAAGTCGCGAAAGATATGGGCGTACTGGTTGTTGGTGTCGCAACGAAACCGTTTAGCTTTGAAGGCGAAAAGCGACGTCAAAATGCCGAGTGGGCTATCGCGCACTTGGGTCGCCAGGTTGATACGCTTATCACCATACCAAACGATAGGCTACTGCAGACAATAGATCGTCGCACACCCCTCCTCGAAACCTTTAAGATAGCCGACGACGTACTCCGTCAAGGCGTTCAAGGCATCTCTGAGCTTATTACCGAGCATGGGCTTATAAATCTCGACTTCGCTGACGTGAAGGCCATTATGAGCCACGCTGGCTCGGCACTTATGGGTATAGGCCGAGCAAGTGGTGATAATCGTGCTGCACAAGCCGCTCAGCAGGCTATTGAATCACCGCTTATTGAAGTGTCTATTGACGGTGCGAAGGGCGTTCTCTTTAACGTTACCGGCGGTTATGACATGAGCATGAGTGAAATCCAGGAAGCAGCGGAGATTATTACAAGTGCTGTTGCTCCAGACGCAAACATTATCTTCGGTGCAACGCTCAAGCCTGAGATGGAAGACGAGCTGATTATCACGGTTATCGCTACGGGCTTTGATAGCCAGTATTTCCATGATCAAGCTGCCGCATACGATGATGTGGCGCTAGCGGACGAGCCAGCTGGAAATGTTAGCCAGGCAGATGATATGAACGAAGACGCTGTCGTTACCGCAGCAAGTGATATCGATGTTGAGACTCAGCAGGCCGAGGTCTCTGGGGTGAATCACTTCGTAAACGACGATGCAGACCCGACGAACATTTGGCGAAACGTCGATGAAGACGAATCTGACACACCGGCATTCCTTCGCCGCAAGAAAAAGCACAAGAAGGATTAACAATTTAGAAAGGGTTCTTTGTGCTTCGCGTTTTATACACGAGTCGTCAGGCGAGCTTTAGGGTGAGGGGAATCTATTTCGAATTTATTTCGAAATAGATTGGGAGAGGCAGGCCTCTCCCTTAGGCAATTATGATTGTAAAAAATACCGCTCCATGTTGAGCGGTATTCGTTTATACTAGGTAGTAGCAAAAGAGTACTATGCAAGCATAAACGCTATATGTTGCATAAAATACACTTTACACGCGCTATATGTAGGGGGTATAGTTGAAAACAGCTACACGTTCTAGAGGGGGTGTAGGGGTTGTTGACAAGAGGAGGCTTGAAGAATGAAGTGCCCAAAATGTACGCACCAGGATACGAAAGTCGTTGAGTCACGCGATGCAGGCGATGGCGATTCTATTCGTCGTCGACGTGAGTGCCTGGACTGCGGGTATCGCTACACTACATACGAGCGTATCGAGCGGCCTAATCTCGCTATTATGAAAAAGAATGGCGAGCGAGAGTTGTTTGATCGACGTAAGTTGTCTGCGGCGATTTTGCGTTCAGTTGGGAAGTTCTTGCAGTCTGACGTTGAGGTTGAAGAAGTTGTCTCGTATGTCGAAGATGAACTCTATGGTCTCGGTGAGAGTGAAGTCCCATCCAAAACGGTCGGGGATCTCGTTCTCGATGAGCTCAAACGTCGCAATGAGCTGGCGTATGTTCGCTTTGCGAGCGTCTACCGAGGGTTCAGCACGCTTGATGAATTCGAGCAGGCGATTGCAGAGGCACGCCGTGCTTCATCGGCAAGAAAGCCTTAAGTTAGCAACACTTGTAACAAAGGTGCATTTATCTTGTAGCCGTGAGGTGCTACCAGATAAATTTAAAATAAA
>CAXYYW010000068.1:0-4235 GCA_964293235.1 uncultured bacterium
GCGACAGGTACGGCATCTGAATCTGCATCGGCCATTGCCATCTTTGCCGCCGCCAAGTTGTAAGCTGGGACGCGTGCCAGTATAGCCAGAAGCAATGGTGATATCCGGAATACCCGCATCAGCAAGAGCAAAGTCTGTAGTGTAATACCCTGCTGCCTTCGAGAATTCATTCGTATATGAACCACCGCTTGGATCTGTCCAAACCTGAAGTCCATCTGCCATTAATTCGTTATGGCCGGCCGTTCTAGTCTCGCCAAGATACCAACCACTTAAACTCGTTGAATTTAATGTAGAGGTAGTTGTGCAGGCGACCACAGCCAAAGGTGCTGTCGCGGTAATTTGCATAGCAACTGTTCCATATGAGCCCCACCCCGTATCTTTACGGAAGATGCCGTATGGTTTTGCCGTGTCACCATAGGCCCCTGCGGCATTTGAAGCAGCATTAATTACTACTGCACCTGTGTTGTTATCTGACCCAACAGATACACCCTGCCCGCTTGGTATTGCAATGTTAAGCGAATTATATGGCCCCGAAACATGGGTCGGGTGGGCACCGTAAGTCTCGGTGTTATACGCGAAACTAACAACGATATCGTCTGGCAAAGTAGCTTTGAGACTACTTAAGTCAAAAGTCGCATTAAATGCTAGGCCATTTTTGCAAGTGCCATCGCCTGCTTTCCACGCAAAACCAGCGCCATATCCAGTATTAGGGCACGAAGAATCACCTTCAGGACGCCAAGGGATATTAATTGTCTTTTCGACAGATGCAATCCTATTCGTTGGCGCACCATTACTGTTGAATTGGTCTCCGTATATATTTACAGTAATTGGCAACGACCAGCCAGAAGAGTTATAGTCTGTATTTGCTGAATATTCAGAATATCTTGCCCAAGTGCTCATGGTGACCGTAACTGAATCAAGCACACGGTTCGAACCGCCAAGTTTGATATAATCCCCAAACTCCGAGACTTGCTGAGCTTGGAATGGCTGGCTAGGATAATTTGTCTGTGGCGAAACACTCGGGAGTGCGTCATATACGACGGCGCTCGAAGAGTTAACTGCTCCTGCTTCTTGATCCACCACAAACGGCAGCGCAGCGGTAATACCGCTAACCGCCAAGATAAATGCCGTAGCACTTAACACTATCTTTTTACTAAACACCCGCAACTTAGTCCCCATATGAAGCTCCTTGTTTATATAGCGCCGACCAGCTCCACCATTCGACCGTAACGCTAAGATTTATGTAAGAGATTTACAAATCTACCATTTGTATTTTCCTTAACTGTAGCACTTTACCAGGAAACTCTCAAGATAACCCGGCATGATTCATCCATCTAGTAGATAGGATTTATAAGTCTAGGCTTTTGTAAGCTGCACTTCAAGCTTGGCGCCTTCAACCATGACGGTCTCTGTATGGCCATCGTTCTGGGCTATTGAAACCGCGAGCGTCTCGGCTTTTATAGTATCTTCGTGTTCCCTAATCGCCTTTTGCAGCTCGTTATCCTCTGTTGTAAGATTCAATACGATTCGATCATCAACATTTAACCCGGCATTTTTACGCGCATTTTGAACGTAACGGATAACTTCGCGTATTAGCCCTTCGCGTTTGAGCTCAGGTGTTATTTCTATGATTAAGTCAACATCATCCTGAAGAGCTACCGTCCTGTTTGTCTTATGTAAATCATCGCCAGTCTTTTCATTAATAATCTCTGAATGTTCCGATTGATACACTACTTCCTTGACATTAACCTCTTCAGCAATTATTTCCTCATACTCGATAGGCAACTTCTCGTGGTTAGAATAGAATAATGTGCTCAGTGGTTGACGAACTTTTAGTTGATTTTCGGCACGCCGGGATAGCCCCCCATTAATAATCTGTCGCGCTGCAAACATCCTATCAAGAACTAGTTCATCCTTCGTGTAGTCTGTTGGCCAGTCGAGCAGGTGTACCGATTCGTTGCCACCACCAAGGTTCTGGTACAGTTCTTCCGCGAGGAATGGCGTAAACGGCGCCATGATAACGGAAAGCTTCAGTAGCACATAGTGCAAGGTTTTATAGGCGTCATTTTTGTCACCGTCATCTTCACTCTTCCAGAAACGGCGGCGTGAGCGACGAACATACCAGTTTGACGCATCGTCGATAAATGGCAGTATGGGACTCATAGCATCTGGTATATTGTACTCATCCATATGCTTTGTAACGTGTTCGTTGAGTTGGTGCAGGCGCGAAATAACCCATTTATCGAGCGGATTCGTCACGTCGTCAGGGTTGAGTGTAAAGTCTTTCGACGGTTCAAACTCCCACCCATCAACCTCAGCATACATCGTGAAGAAATCATACATATTCCAAATCATACTCAGCTTGCGCGCGACATCACCTACATCCTTGTCTTGCAAGCTAAAGTCTTCCCCGCTGAGTAATGGGCTCGAAAGGAGCAAATAACGCAAACTGTCAGCGCTAAACTTGTCCATCAGCTCATTTGGATCAGTAAAGTTCCCGAGACTTTTGCTCATCTTGCGGCCGTCATTGCCCGCAACGACCCCAGTTGTGATGACGTTCTTAAAGGCGTTCTTTTGCGGCTTGTTAGAATCATCACCAAAGGCACCAGCTGCGGCAAGTGCAGTATTAACCGCATGCACATAGTAGAACCACGCGCGAACCTGGCCTATGTACTCGACAATAAAGTCAGCCGGATAGTTGGCCTCAAACTTTTCTTGATTTTCAAACGGATAATGCAATTGTGCAAATGGCATACTACCCGACTCAAACCAGCCGTCGAGCACTTTGTCGATGCGTGTAAATGTTTCACCGTCTATTTCAAATGTGATGTTGTCGACCCATGGACGGTGATAATCCTCAAGCTCAACACCGGAGAGTTCTTTGAGCTCGGCATATGATCCGACAACCTTAACTGTACCCTTGTCACCCTTCCAGACGGGCATGGCTGTCGCCCAGAAGCGGTCGCGGCTCAAGTTCCAGTCTGGCGCTTGTTCAATATTCTTCGCGAAACGACCATGTTTGAGATGCGCTGGAAACCAGTTGATATTTTCGTTTTGCTCGAGCATCAGTGGTTTTGAACCCTGAACATCAAAGAACCAAGACGGGATAGCGCGATACATGATACGTTGACCGCTGCGAGGATTAAAGGGGTATTCATGCTGAACGTATTCAATCTTCCAGACAATTCCCTTTTCTTTCAGGTCTTTGGCGACCATTTTGTTGTTATCCCAAACTTCAAGACCTTTGTAATTCCCCTCTGTGTAGTACCCGTTATCATCAATCACATGCACCACTGGAATATTTTTCTCTTTCGCTAGGTCAAAGTCGACTTCACCATATGCCGGTGCCAGGTGAACGATGCCTGTACCTGCCTCTGTCTCGACGTAGTCAGCGTGCCAGATCTTGTGTGCGTTCTCGCCGCGATCTTCAAAGAGTGGCTGGTACAATTTACCCACAAGTTCTGCACCCTTAAATTCTCGTACGATAGTGTATTCGAGCGGCTGATGCTTCTCGTCGGTCATTACGGCCTCGACCAAGCTTTTCGCCATGATGAGATTCTCGCCACCGCACGTCAGCTCGACATAATCAACATCTTTGTGTACCGCAAGCGCAGTATTTGCTGGTAACGTCCACGGCGTTGTTGTCCAAGCAAGCAGATACCTCATGGGTTGTTTTACGACCTCGAGCTGCCCTTCTCGAAGACGCAAGGTTCTTTCTTTAGGAAACCTTTCTTCAAGCTCTTTTGCCCGAATTTCACTACGGCTTTCACCTAAATCTTCCGATTCGTAATGGACTACGACATTTATTGGCAAAATACCCGAATTGTCAGTGATAGCATCATGACTCAATGCATGCTGAGCTATATAGTTTGCTCCCGCAGATGAGCCGACATATATCTTACCCGCAAGCGCCTCTTTAACCTTTTTATAATCTGGCAAATTATCGCGTATCAGACTGGTCTTACCACCATGAAAGAAAACAACGTCAGCATTTTTCGCCTGCTCGTAGAAATCATCAGGAGTGGCCATAGTATGAATGTACTTGTCAAAGTATTTATCGTAAAATTCTGTCCACTCATCAAAGTTTTTCTGCCATTCCTGCTCCGGTCTCGAAAAATATACGTCAAGAATCCTCGGCTCTGCCACAAGGCTCACGATTTCACTGGCTAAGTTCCGCCCAAAATCATCATATTTTCTATCATTACCTCCACACAAGATGAACGTCGTCTCAGTTT